>NZ_VOYD01000019.1:0-64999 GCF_013420435.1 Acinetobacter sp. YH01008 | reverse complement strand
ACTTGTAAAAACTAAAATGGCAAAATCTGTTTTAGATACAGGTTTTTCAGCATTCAAAACAATGCTCAAGTATAAATGCGAGAACGCAGGGGCAATGTTTGAAGAAGTAAGTGAGAGATTCACAACCTGAGAAACATTGTTTCGCAAGGTTCGTGCTGTGGTGAGATCACTTCTAGCAGTCCGAAAGGTAGAGCAGATTTGCGAATAAGAGTATGGGAGTGTGAATGCGGAAGTTCCAATAACAGGGACGAAAACGCAGCTAAGAACATACTTGCGCTTGGGCATAAGCGTCTAGTAGTAGGAATCACCTCCGTTTCAGGGAGGTGAGGATGTCAATGCTGTGTAAATGGGGTTACATAGTCTAAATAGCGTTAAGCTGAAAAGCGCGGCATGATAAATTTGTATAATAAGGATAATCTGGGTTAAACGATATGTTACGGTTATTAGCGGTTACAGCTTTAGGTCTGGGTATGATGATGTCGGGTTGTACCACTACCCAGCAGGTGATTGCAAAAGTGCAGTCTTCTTCGGATACACCTTTGGATCAGGTACTTAAAATGAGGCCTGATTTACGTAATGAACTGGCAACAGTCGAGATTCGTCAGTTTTTTAATAATGTGGAGTCACCCACCGTTGGGCAGGTGAAAGTGACTGAAACAGGTTTGTTGGATGATTCGGTCAAATCAGTTCAGACCATTTATCATTTCAAAAAAGAACAGAAAAGCTGGAAAATGCAGAATGCTGAAAAGTTATATCAGTGTGCACGTGGTTCAAATACCAGAAACTTCCAGAAAGCAGCCTGCCCATAATAGTGTTTGATCTTTAGTCAGAATTTGGTTAAAAGCGTATCTTAGTGATGCGCTTTTTGCTTTTGGGAAGAGGGGGGAGTTGATGGACTCAAATATATTAGCCGCTACAATTGGCGTGATTGGAGGATTTTTAGCTTCACTCTTATTATTCTATCTAAATAGGTTTTACACCAATTACGATAAAAGAAAATCAGAAAAAATCCTACGAGAAAAATTATTGTATCGTGAGAAAGATAGTGAATTAGAGGCAGATCAAAATTTTATTTTTTCTTTACCTGACTTGAAAAGAGAAGTGTATTTAAACTGTCATATCAATTGGGATAGCGAAATTGCTCTTAATATGATGAAAGGTAATGAAGACTTAATCTGGTTTTTAAGATTCTGTTGGCTGAGCTTAGTAAAATTTTTTCCTCAAGACCATTTTTCAACAGAAGGACATGTTAATTATATTGATAAATTTATCATGGATAGGGCTAACTATCATTACTCTAGATTAGACTGTAGTGACCAATTAAAAAGTGGAAGTATTTCAAAAATAAAGTTAGGATCTTCGATAGCAAAAGATATTGATCAACTAATTATAGACTTAGTAGAAAAAATTCTTCATTTTGAAAATCCTAGAAAAGAAAAATGGTTTCAAGAGTGGAACTCAGTAGAGTCTATTTGATTTTTATAAATTATTAGAATATAGATGAATAATGTATCCTCCATTGATTTGTTTTGAGTAGGTCATTAAAAAAGAGAACGGACTTAAAAACAGGACTCTGCTAAAATTTCCTCTTTCTATTTTAGACAAAGTTTAGCCTGCTTAAACGAGCAGGGTGACAATAAAAACTCCCATGCAAAACATCCAAACCCAAAAACTGACCCGTGCCACACTCATGTTCCCGCTGGCACTGGTCTTGTTTGAATTTTCCGTCTATATCTGTAATGACCTGATCCAACCAGCCATGCTATCGATTACCCGTGACTTTGGCGTAAGCAGTTCATGGGCGCCATCCTCCATGTCCTTTTTCCTGTTGGGTGGGGCATTTGTCGCTGCGATTTTGGGGCCATTGTCCGATCGTCTTGGACGTAAAACCGTACTCTTGGGCGGCGTGGCATTTTTCACAATTAGCTGTCTGGCCATTTTATTGACACCCAATATCGAAAGCTTTTTATTCCTGCGTTTCTTACAAGGCTTTGGACTGTCCTTTATTACCGCCGTAGGTTATGCCGCCATTCAGGAAAGCTTCGAAGAGCGCGATGCCATTAAAGTCATGGCACTCATGGCCAATGTTTCTTTACTGGCGCCATTGCTCGGGCCGGTGCTGGGTGCCTTTATGATTGATCATATCTCCTGGCATTGGGGCTTTATCGGCATTGCATTTCTATCATTTTTAAGCTGGTTTGGCCTGAAAGCCAAAATGCCAAACCTGAAAGTCAGCGTTCCCAAGCAGCCGTTTAGCTATATTCTGGATGACTTTAAACAGGTTTTAAAAAATAAACGCTTTGTGATTATGACCGCGGCCTTGCCCTTGGTCAGCCTGCCGTTGATGTTATGGATTGCCTTATCGCCTGTAATTCTGGTCGAGAAATTTGGATTCAGTAGCGTGCAATATGGTCTGGCACAGTTTCCGGTCTTGGGCGGCTTGATTATCGGTAATCTGGTTTTGCTAAAAATCATCGATAAAATGCCGCTGGGGAAAACTGTACTCTTGGGTGTGCCATTGATGCTGTTTGGTACAGGCTTATTAATACTCGGTCTGTTTATTCCAGATTATTTTGTGTATTGCCTGATTATCGGCACCACCTGTATCAGCCTTGGTGAAGGCGTAAGTTTCTCGGTGCTGTACCGTTTTGCACTGATGTCTTCTGAAGTGTCCAAAGGTACGGTGGCTGCTACGGTTTCGATTATCCTGATGCTGAGCTTTTTTGTGGTGATTGAAGCAGTTCGAATGGCTTATGAAGCCTATGACATTTGGGCCTATTGCATCGCCTCTTTCATTTTGATTGCATTGTGGTTTACTTTGCCGCGTCTGAGCTTAAAGCAGATTATTTCTGAGCGGAAGGTGAGAGGGGAGTTTTAAAGCTCCTCCTTTTATAAAGGAAGGCTATATCCTCTCTCTAACTTTCTCTCAGAGGGAGAGAGGATTTTAATATCTATTGAAGCTCAGCGACTGGCTGCTCTAGTTTCTTTAATTTCAGATCAAACAAAAATGGCCCAAATGGCAAAATTGAAGCGATCAGGCCCATCAAAAACATGCTGAGCGACCATTTTTGCTTTTCACAGACCGCAAATAACACCACTAAAAACAGCACAAATAGTACGCCATGCCCCATACCAACATATTTCACTAAGATCGGATTATCCATCATGTATTTCACGGGCATCGCGATAAATAAAAGTAGCAGAAATGAAATCCCTTCAAACAAACCGACCAGACGTAAAGTTTTGATGTTCATAAGACATACTGATTTAATTAAATTAACCCTGAGTGTACCCAATATAAATTGAAGATTAAATCTTAAAAATAAAAATATATTCAATATTTATAATGAGTTATAACCGAGTAAAGCAGTTGGTTATTTAGTTTCACGATACTATTATTGATGGCATAACTGCAAAAAAACTTTAAGTTTTCCGACAATAAACTGATCTATTTCAAGAGCAAAAAAGTTATTTAGATGCCAACTCTAAAGAAAATTTCATGAAAAAAGACGAGCAGATAGCCCGTCTTTTTCTTTTTATATCTACACTAATCTGTTTAGATCACACCACATGCAATGCGGTCACCACCACCACCTAATGGTAAGGGGTTGTCAGAATAGTTGTCGCCGCCGGCATGAACCATAATGGCACGACCCTGAAGATCCGCCAGTTTCAAACGTGGTGCAAGCAGGGTGACACGGGCAGTACCGTCAGTATTGACTTTTAATGCAGGCAAATCACCGAGGTGACCGGTCACCGGCGTACCATGATTGGGTGACTGGTTCGGATTGTAATGACTACCGGCAGCCAGTGCTGCACCCATCTTGCCATCTTTCATGGCGGGTGCACATGAACCATTTTCGTGAATATGGAAACCTCGCTCACCGGCAGGGAGCTGTTTCAGGTTGGTACGTATCACCAGACCGGCTGGACTGTCACTGAGTAATACGGTGCCAATCTCTTGACCTATCCCCTCAGCGGTTACTGCATTTACAGTCACGGCTCTGACCAGTTCATTCGATGGAGAAGTCGAGGCGCAACCTGTGAAAAGTGCAGCACTGAGCGCACAAAGTGTCGTAATTTTAAACAATGAAGACATGGTATTGGCATCCTGATCTTTATTCTGTTTTGTAAATCTATTGAAACAGAGCAAGATCAGAAGCTCTATATAGAATCAGTACTTAAATGTTTTGTTTTGTTTAAGTCGATTCAATCTGTGCTTTAAGGTGCTTTGGGCGGTGTGTCCTCGGTCTGCGGATCGATGTCATGTGCCATGGTGGCTTTAGGCATCATTAAGGGTTCATTCAAATTACTTTCATGTAACCATTCACGCCAAATTGCCAGCAAGACTGCAAGAATCACTGGACCAATGAAGACGCCGACCAGACCAAAACTGGCAATACCGCCCAGAACACCAAACATAATCAACAGGAATGGAATTTGTGTTGCGCCAGAAATCACCAGTGGACGAATTACGTTGTCGGCCGTGCTGACAATACAGACACCCCAAGCCATCACCCCAATCGCCTCAATCGTCTGTCCCTGTGAAAAGAGCCACAGTGATACTGCACTATAAGCCACCGGTGGGCCGAAAGGAATCAGGGCGAAAATAAAGGTCACAATGGTCAAGACCATCGGATTCGGTACACCCGCGACAAAATAACTCAGACCTGCCAATAAAGACTGGGCAATTGCAGTCAAACCAACGCCATAGACCACCGCACGTGTAGTGGCAGAAATGGTAGAAAAATAATGATGCACACGTGGCCCGACCACCATCTCAAAAGCTTTACGCACCTGATTTAAAATGGTCTGACCATCACGGTAGAAAAAGAACAGCGAAAGTATCGCAAAACACAATTTAAAGATATTTTTACTGACTTCATTCAATACCACTTTGCCGTAATTCAGATGACCTTGAATCCAGCTCGAGATCGATAGCGCGATACTGTTTGGATCGGTATTGATTTCATTTAAAGTTCGGCTAATTTCCTTGCCGACAATCGGAAGGCCACGAATAAAATCCGGTACATCCAGATGACCGGAAAAGACCTGTCGCTGCAATTCAAAATACAGATTACGACCTTCATGCTGCAACATAAAAATGGCGAAGATAAATGGCAGACCAAACACCAGAATCACGGCCAGAATCATCACGGTTGCACTCAGCGTTGGCCGATTGCCGCACATGCGTAACACCGACTGATACAAGGGCCAAGTCATATAGGCGATAATCGCTGCCCAAACTACAGGGATGATGAAATATTTGAGTATATGAAAACTCAAAAAAATCAGGATAAAGAACAATCCAAATAATAAGACTTTTTGTAATGTAGGCGCGTACTGTTGCACTGAATTTAATGGCTCATTTTTTAGGTCGTGTTCAGGCATATTAACTGAAAAAAAAGCGATCGAAAATGACGGCTTGGTAAGTAGCGTGATTATTTTCCCAAAGCAGTGTTAGGATTCAGCGGACTGGCTTAAAACCACTGACTGGGATCATCGATAATGGCATTCAGCACCGGTTGCCATTGATCCTGTAATTCCCGATAGATTTTTTGAGGTTTATCAAAGACTGACAGACCTTCCATAGCCAGACGGCTATAAGGTGCACGTTCTGAAATCCAGGCCACCGGCTGCTGGTCGATCTTGTCAAAAAACTGCTGTATGTCCTGATTACTGGCTGCATTCGGTTTGGTACGGTTGGCCAACAGTAAAATTTCAACCTTGCCTTTACGAATCCGCTTAATATCCTGCAAATGCTTGAGAAAACGGCGGGTCGAATCAATATCAAAAAATGAAGGCTGGATCGGAATAATAATCGCATGCGCTTCACTGATCAGCTGCTCGGCATGATCTTCAGTCAACGCTCCCGGTGCATCAATGATCAGATACTCAATCTGCTTCGGTGCATCACCAATGGATTTGTGATTGCGCCAGTCCAGACTTTGAATCGGCATGGCCTGTTCCGGACGTTGCTTGAGCCATTGCAATGCCGATTTCTGGTTATCGGCATCGGCCAGCGCCACCTTATAACCTTTTTGTGCGAGTGCTGACGCTAAACTAATAGCTGTCATGGTTTTGCCACAACCGCCTTTCTGATTCGCAACTAAAATTGTTTTCATGACTCAAGGTGATTTTATTCTGTTCCTGCCTAGCATATCATTCTTTTCAAGCGTACCAATGGCTGATGTTTTCAACTTCAGTCGAATATTGTGCTGAAAAAATAAAGTAAATTAGGAAGATTGAATGTCCATATGGATGGCCATGCTGATTGGCACATGTATCGGGGTGGTGCTGACCACCATTATTTTAAGTCAGACACGCAATGGACGCATCAAGGCTGAATATGAGCAGTATATTGCCGAGCTGGAACTAGAACATCAGCAGGCATTGATCGCCGCGCAAAAACGCAGTGTCAATACCAGCCGTGCAGTCCTGAAAGGCAAAATGGCGGAACAGCTCGCACCGATCATGCCGGAATTTCAATATCTGCCCAGTGATGCCAAGTTTCTGGGCGATCCTGTCGATTATGTGGTCTTTGATGGCTATACCGATTTCAGAGACGGCGAAGGTGAAGCAGAGGATATTGAAGTGGTATTGATTGATATCAAAAGTGGCGGAGCGCGTCTGACTAAAGGCCAGCAAGCGATTGCCCGTGCAGTTCAGGAAGGGCGGGTGCGTTTTGAAACCATCCGGATTGATTTCGATGATTGAGCACGACCAAGGAAAGAATAAGAAATTATGCAGAAATTACTGATCACTGCGCTGCTGTTTATGCTTGGACTGTGGGTCTGGAATGAGTTTTTTCGTGCGATCCCACATCTGGAAGAACGAGGTGTCTTGAAAAACTTTTCGGTAGAGCCGATTCAACCCATTTCAGCTACATTTACTGTGCATGATAAACGTTTCGTTAAACCGAATCGTCGTGTCTTGCATCAGGCCAGCCCTATGGTTGGACATTTTAATGATCTGGCCTATGTCAGTAATATCGATGTGCTGTTGCTCAGCCAGTCACTGCCAGCCATGCAGGCAACATTAGTATTTGATCAAGCAAAACGCTGTTATCAAATCGAGAAACAAATCAGCCAGGCTGAAGCTGAATTTCTCAGCACGCATGTCCAGCATTTTAGTCTGATCGCTGCCAACGAGAAAATTGCCAATCAGATTCGCAGGCTAAAATCAGGGCAGAAGATTACACTCAGCGGTGATCTGGTCACAGTACATTCAGGAAGCACGGGACAGGAATTTCAGGTGGGTACAGGCTCGGAATATCATGCCCATTGTCAGTTGCTGCGTGTGACTCAGTTGCAGCAACATTAACGGCAAAACGAAAATAAATTAGCCTTGCGGTTTACGCAGTCGAGCCAGCAGCATACGCTGGCCAATCTTCGGAATCCCTGTGGCATTGATATAATTCAATTCTTCAATTTCAAAACCAGTTTCCAGTAAGGCAGTTTCAATATCCCGGTTTAAATGACAGCCATCTGCGACTTTCTTCTGAATCGGGGTGAGTAAATGCTGCAGGCGCTGGATATTTAAATTTTGTCGATTCAGCACATGTTCGACCACATGCAAGTGACCGCCCGGTTGTAGCACACGATAAATTTCACGCAAACTTTGGCCGAGGTCAGCAATACTACACAGCGTCCAGGTCGAGACCACATGTTCTAGACTATGTTCTGCAAAAGGCAATGCTTCTGCACTGGCCTGAATATGTTCGACCTGAAAAGCAGCCTGCTGGATGCGCGCTTCGGCCAGCTTGAAAATAGCCGGATTGGGTTCTACGGCATAGACCAGATCTACTTCTTGATAGAAAGGCAGATTCAGCCCTGTACCAAAACCAATTTCCAGTACTTCACCAGAAATGTTCAAAAGCAATTCACGGCGTAAATCCATCAAGGACGGCGTTTGCATCACCTGATTTAAAAGGTGCGGAAAGATGTGTTGTTGATAAAGTTGATACAGCATTTGGGTTGTTTTAATTTAATCTGAATGTATTTTAGCTTAACTGAAAAATACAATATTCGGGAATGCCCAAGCTGACTAAATACACCCAGTTTGTTACCAAGTTCAACTGTTTATTCATTAAAAAATACGTAAGATCAAGGAAGATATCCTTAAAACGTTTGATCAACTCGATTAGGATTAGATTAAAAATGATGTTCAAACACTTTAAACATTATGCTTTGTTGGCCGGTTTGTTGCTGCCTATTTCCAGCTATAGCTCGGTCGATCACAATATTGCCAAAGGTTTGCCACCTGTGGTCAAAGGACAGTCGATTTCCGTCTTGCAGCCTTTTAAAGGTGATTTCCGTATTTTGGGTTCCAAAGTCTATAGCGCTGATCCGCAGGCCAAATTCTCTCCGATTGATTATGCGGTGAGTTGGGGCCTGTTTGCTGAACCTGAAATTGCCCGACATATTAGTGTCAATCAATATGACCGTTATCTGAACTGGAAAATGGATCGGGTGCCTGTGCCGGTAGAACAAGCCAAGCAGATGGTGTCCAATATGCATATCATTCCGGCCAATCCTGAAATTGCCAAGGCCATTAAAAAGGTAAAACGTGGCGATCTGGTGCGTATGCAGGGTGAGCTAGTTGAAGTGCGTGATAAAGATCTGGTCTGGACTTCTTCATTGACCCCGACGGATACCGGTGATGGCGCCTGTGAGGTATTCCGTGTCAGTTCAATTCAGTGGATTGAACAGGTTGGGAAAAGCTAAATTAAAATTTGCTATTTAGATGCCTATAAAAAACCGCTCTTATGAGCGGTTTTATATATTGATAAACTTTATTTAGCAGTTAAAACCTGACCTTCAAATGCAATGCCATCCCAGCCATTTTGCATAAACTGGCGGATATTCTGATGATCGCTGGCTTGAGGCGTCGCTTGTACAGCTGCATAGTGCTCGGCAAACAGGCTTAAGGTTTGGGCCTGATCCAGCCCATTGAGTCGTGCAAAGGCAAAAACTTTGGCGCTGCCTTGGTTTTCAGTGGTTGCATTGCTCTGCTGGCCATTTTTAAATGCAGTCGGGGTATGGGTATAACGCGCTTCGATATAGGCAATCACATCTGCAAATTTTGCCTCACCTGCGGCCAATTGTGCCAATAAATCTTGTGCCATGCTGTTTTCCCTTTGCAATCAATAAAAATTTCGATGCGATGAATATAGCAATTTTCTTGCGAAGTTCCATGGTATTTAATAGGTTTTCAGTTCAAGATAATCATGAAAATGATTCATAATTAATTTGAAATTTCGGATCAAATCAACTGGATCAATAAATAGAATAGGAACGTATATGGGCTGGCTTTGGGTGGCAATCGGTGGGGCAGTGGGTGCCAGTTTACGGTATGCAGCAGGGCTCTGGTTGCTAAAACCACAGATGCAATTTCCTTGGCCGACGTGGTGGGTCAATATTCTGGGCTGCTTATGTGCAGGGATCTTTTTTGCCTGTAGCCAAAAATATCCAATGCTGCAACAGGAAGCACGTTTGTTTTTAATGGTGGGGATGCTGGGCGGATTTACCACATTTTCCAGTTTTGGTCTGGAAAGCTTTCAGCTTTTGAAACATGGCGCCGTAGGTTTAGCTCTATTGTATGCGCTGTCGAGTGTAATTGTTGGAATTATCGTTCTGGCGCTGGGTTTTTACTTGACTTCACTGGCTTTGGCTCAAAGCTGAAACAGACATAAAAAAGTCAGGAAACTGGAGGTTATTTCCTGACATAAACCACGATTTGAAGATCAAGATAATCGACGGTTTTTAGTTTTAGCCACGTTTAAAGCGGCCAAAACGTTTATTAAAGCTTGCCACGCGACCTTCATTGCTGGTTTGACGCTGCTCGCCAGTATAGAAGGGATGAGAAGCACTTGAAATATCAAGCGTGACATAAGGATATGTTTTACCTTCATATTCTTTAGTCTGGCTAGAGTTCATTGTGCTGCCAATCACAAAATAAGTATCGGCATTGGTGTCATGAAATAACACTTCACGATACGCTGGATGAATATCTGGACGCATATATAATTCCCTCATGATTCTTAATGAAATGTTATAACGTAACATTTAATACTTCAAGTTATCTAGAGTTACAGCGTGTAAGCCTTTGGGGTCAAAATTAACCTCGACTCGGCACCAGTTCTTCAAATACATCACTCAGATCATCATGAACTTTTAAATGAATCAGGTTCCAGTATTGTCCTGAAATCGTCCGGTTCACCATGAGCGTATCTGGAGATGGCTTAAACACATCCCAATATTTTAGAGAAGGTTTGAGCAACTCCATGCCATCATGATGGGCCGAGTTTTCAGCAAAATCATAATGGGTGACCAGTGGACGCATCAGAACTTCCAGCCATTGTTCATACAATTCAGTCGGGAATTTTCCGGTTTCAGTCAAGGAATGCAGCGCATCTAACTGTTGCTCGATCACGGGAATATTCTTCTCGCGTGCGGCATGAATAAGTTCCCGGAAATGCCCAATCACTTCAGTCGAAAGAGTCTTAACGCCACCATAATCATAAACAATCACAGAGCCATCTTCACGAAAGGCAAAGTTGCCCGGATGCGGGTCACAGTGAAAGCGTTTCAGATAAAAAATTTCCTGACCAATCGCACGCAGCAGACGGCGCCCTAAGGCATTGCGGGTTTCCTGTGGCCAGGTGCTGGCGGTTTCAATACTTTCTCCCATTTCCTGACTCAAGGTTAGAATATGCCGTGAAGAATATTCATGAAAAACCTGTGGAATCACAATTTTATGATCCAGGGATTCATGGAAGGCGCGGGCAACTTCCAGGTTCTGGGCTTCAATTTCATAGTTGAGCTCATTGTCCAGACTATGCTGAATTTCTTTAAATAACTGATCCTGAAGTTTACGGTCAATCTTTAAAACGCCCATCATGCGTAGCGCCAGACGTACCTGTTTCAGGTCACTTTCACAGGCTTCATCGACACCCGGATACTGCACCTTGACCACCACTTGCTGGCCATTGGGTAAAGTGGCTTTATGTACCTGACCAATCGATGCTGCGGCAAAAGGCTGTTCATCAAACTGTTGAAATAATTGCTGTAAAGGTTTACCGAGTTCCTTTTCAATTTGCGCCTGAATGTCCTTAAATGGCATGGGCGGTGCCTGACGTTGCAATTTGGCAATGGCTTTGGCAACTTCGGGTGGAAAAATATCTTTATATTGCGAGGCGATCTGACCAACTTTCATGACCGCGCCTTTCATTTCTCCCAAGGTATCCGCGATTTGTATACCAATATCCTGAAATAATTTGCTGCGCGCAGTATTTTTCTGCTCTTCGTCGGCAGTTAAATTTTTAATTGAATTGGATAGGGTTTTACCTGCAATACTTGCGGTCATTCCGGCAAGTTTCATAAAGCGACGACCGGGTGTGCTAGCCGTTTTTGCCATGCGAGATTCCTTGAAACCAACAATTATTTGATGTATTTGATCATAGGTGACAAAGATTCAATTGCCTAGATTTAATTGTAGAGGTTGTGTTGTGATTTTCTTTAACTTCTCCATCTTTAGTGCATGATCTTTGATTTATCAGAAGATTTTTCTTCCTTCCCTGTACTTAAACCCAAACAAGATTCCTGAATACATCATTGTTTTAGGTTAGGCTGCATAATCATACTAAAGGTTGTTTTAATCCCAAAAGTATAAATAAAACAACTCGCAGTAATGAAGAAAATTCAATGAAAGTCTATCGATATTTTACTGCTCAAGATGATGTGCATTTTTGTGTGCGTATCACTTAAACCTTAAATACAGGACCTAAGTTAGATGATTCACCCACTATGCGCTTTAATGGCACGGAGGTGATTGTAGAGCCGCTGCTGATCAAAGATGTGATAGACGAATCGGAGATTTCCAAAGCATTAAAAAATGCGCTGGATCCTGAATCGCAGCGCATTTTCCAGCTTGAATTAATCGGCTGAACGCATTGAGTGGTCGAAACTTAAACGTTTATTGTTGCCATATAAACGAGCTAATAAAAGTACACAGGCCACACTCAGACCCACAATCAGGCCAACCCAGACACCGGCTGCGCCCATGTCGGTAAAGCGGGACAGATACACCCCGACCGGGAAGGCAATCACCCAGTAAGCCAGCATGGTGATCCACATAGGGCCTTTGGTGTCCTGCATCCCACGCAGACAACCTGCTGCACTGATCTGCCAGCCATCCATCAGTTGATAAGCAATCGCAAACAGAATCAGATAGACCGCGATTTGGGTCACGATCATATCCGAGGTGTAGAGCGCCACGATTTCATTACGGAACGCCCAAAGCAAAATCATGGTCAGGATTGCCAGAATAGTGGCCGTAATCAGGCCGAGATATTGCACTTTACGCATTGCCTGCCAGTTCTGCTCGCCATAATAGGTGCCGACCCGAATGGTCAGGGCAATCGCCAGTGACATTGGAATCATAAATAGCTGTGAGGTCACTGAAATGGCAATCTGATGCGCCGCAACAATGGTTTCTCCCAAAGGGCTGAGCACGATCGCCGCAGTACTAAAAATACTAACCTCAAAGAAAATCGCCAGTCCGATCGGCAGGCCAAGCTGCAAGATGCGTTTCATCCATTCCGGGTTGATTTTTTCCCAATGAGTAAACGGCTGGGTGCGTTGATAGGCTTTATTCTTAAAAATATACAGTGCCAGAGTAATGACCATTAACCACTGTAAAATTGCCGTAGCAAAACCACAGCCGGCACTACCCAAGGCTGGAACAGGGCCAATTCCATACATAAATACATAGTTCAGTGGAACCAGCAACACCAGTGCCAATAGGCTGATGACGGTCACCGGACGTGGATGACCAATCGCTTCTGAATAGCCACGTAAAGCGGCATACATAGTCACTGCCGGCATACCAAAACCAATTGCATGCAGGAATAAACCGGCTTTGGGCTGCAAGCTTTCCGGTACACCTAAGATTGGTAAAGTCGCTGGCAACAGCTGCAAAATCAGGCCAGCAATAATCCCCAGAATCAGGGCCACCCAAAGTGACTGACGGGCAATGGTGGCAATTTTTTCAGGGGTACGTGCGCCATTCGCTTCAGCCACCAAGGGTGTCGTGGCAATCATGATACCGCTAAACAGCAGCATCACCGGAATCCATAGACCCACCCCGACTGCAATTGCTGCAAGATCGGTCGCAGACAGATGACCTGCCATAATGGTATCAATCAGGCCCAAACCTGCCTGGGAAAATTGGGTTACCAGAATAGGTAACATCAGATGAAACAGTTTTTTTAATTCAAAACCAAAGGTCGTAACCGGTGTAACATTCGACACAAAAATTACTCATCGTGATCATGTGCTTAAATAGAGGGGTTTAGCGTTGTAAAGTGAGAAGCACACCAATAAAAATTACTCCGCCGCCTAAAAGACGTTGCCAGTTAATCGGCATTTTTTCGTTGCCCAATAAACCCAGATGATCGACCAGCATCGACATGGCCATCTGACCAAAAATAATCAGGCCGCTAAGCACCAGAAAGCCAAGTTTGGGGGCTGCATAAATGCTCATGCTAATCGCGTAGACACCCACGATGCCCCCAAGCCATAAATACCAGGGAACATTCATTAATTCCTGTACACCGGGTTTGGGGTTGGACTGAAAAAGTACAATCACAGCGAGCACTATTGTACCAATCAAAAAGGAAAAAAATGCAGCTTGCATAGGAGAATATAAATATTCTTTCAGTTGTGTGTTAATTGCGGTTTGAAGCGTCAGCAAAACACCAATTGCAAAGACTAAAGGAAGTAAAATAATCAATTGAGAAGATATTTTCATAATTTTAACTGTCTAATTCTATTTGAGTTTTTAGATATAACCCGGTGATCATTTTAATTTTAGCAGTGTTGCTGCCGAGTCATGTTAAAATTCAGCTATATCTTGTAGTCGTTTTTGAGTAGTTCTTTGGCTGAATTGAATCCTGCTGTTATCCCATTGTCTTTATATATTCATATGCCATGGTGCGTGCGCAAATGTCCGTATTGTGACTTTAATTCGCATGCTGTTCCTGATGGTGAATTATCACTGGAACTAGAACAGGAATATTTACATGCCTTGGTTGAGGATTTTAAAACGCAGGTCGATTTTGCCCAAGGCCGCCAGATTCATACTGTATTTATTGGTGGCGGTACGCCGTCGCTGATTTCTGCTCAAGGTTATCAATGGCTATTTGATCAGTTGCAAGCCATTATTCCCTTTGCAGAAGGCTGTGAAATTACGCTGGAAGCAAATCCTGGTACGGTAGAGCATGACCCATTTGCAGGTTATTTGCAGGCCGGCATTAACCGTTTGTCGATTGGGGTGCAGAGTTTTAATACTGACCATCTTAAACGCTTGGGTCGGATTCACAGCAATGAAGATGCGATTTCTGCGATTGGATTGGCGCGTGAAGCAGGCTTTCGACGAATTAATGTCGATTTAATGCATGGCTTGCCTGAACAGACTTTAGATCAGGCCTTGCATGATTTAAAACTTGCGGTAGAAAATGGCGCGACACATATTTCCTGGTATCAGCTGACGATTGAACCGAATACGGTATTTTTCCGTACCCAACCTATTCTACCGGTAGATGATGTACTTGAAGATATTCAGGAGCAGGGCGAAATTTACCTCAAAGCTCAAGGCTTTATCAATTATGAAGTTTCTGCCTGGCGTAAAGAATTACCTTCAGCGCATAACCTGAATTATTGGCAATTCGGCGATTATCTGGCGATTGGTGCGGGTGCACATGGCAAAGTGACTCAACCTGATGGCGTATATCGTTTCCAGAAAACCCGCTTACCTAAGGATTACTTAGCCAAAGTACCTGCTGAACATTTGCAGTTTAAGCGTATTGAAGCTGAAGAGATGCCATTTGAGTTTATGATGAATGCGCTACGCTTAAATCAGGGCGTAGAGGCTAAATTTTATATCGAGCGTACTGGTCAAAGTTTGGATACTTTACAAGATTTATTAAACTCTTTACGTAAAAGAAAATTAATGATCGATGACCAAAACCGGCTTGCATGTACCGAGCAGGGGCATATCTTCTTAAATTCGGTACTGGAAGAATTTCTTTAACTGATTTTTATTTTCTGAACATTTTTCAAAGACCTTCATAAATCTATATGAGGGTTTTTTATTGTGCAGATTTTACCAGATCAGGAATTTTTAGCTTGGCATAGAGCACACCGGTTTTTAGATCAAACAAATAATCTTTAAAAGCTAGAGCTGAATAAGAGAAATTACAAGCACAAAAAAAGCACTCTAAGAGTGCTTTTTTTCAATATCTTGCTTCTAAATTATAGAGCAACGATATTTACAGCTGTAGGGCCTTTTTGACCTTGAGCTACGCTGAAAGAAACCTTTTGGCCTTCAACTAAAGTTTTGAAACCTGAACCAGTGATTTCGCTGAAATGAGCAAAAACGTCTGGACCTGATTCTTGTTGAATGAAACCGAAACCTTTAGTTTCGTTGAACCATTTTACTGTACCGTTAACTGTATTAGACATAATGTAACCTATTGAATCGTATGAATTTATAGCCAAAATTTCAGATGACTAACTGTAACTTTGAAAAATAAAAAGGATGGAGCTTTTTGATCTGTAATACGAAGGTTTATGACTAAAACTGCGATACTTAAAAGAAACTAACCAAAACAAGAATTTTTCTAGTTGGGATTATCATACCGCTTATTTTGAGATATACAAGCGTTTTATTTATCTAATTTATTAGGCTATTGAAAAATATAAAATTAAACCTGTATATTTTGTATTCAGGCCAGTGTTTTTAGGGTTTAAAAGGGTAGCTCTCAATAAAAAGAGCGCCGAAGCGCTCTTTGTAATTCAATTTACAGCTTAGTAATCAAAACTAAAGTGCTCTGGTGCCAGTGCGGTCATAGTTTTGGATGGATTCACCATCGCTTCAGCATGACCTTGGGTACGAGGCAGAATACGTTCGAAATAGAAATCAGCGGTTTTGATTTTTGCTTTATAGAACTCAGGTACTTCTGCGCCATCGCCAGAAGCCAGTTTGGCTGAGGCAACTGCGGCTTGCTGCGCCCAGAAGTATGCCATCATCACATAGCCCGAGAACATCAGAAAATCGACTGAAGCAGAAGAGACGATATCGCGGTCTTTACGGGCTGCCAGCATGATTCGAACAGTTAATGCATTCCACTGGGCACATAGCTTGGTGAGATCCCAAGCAAAGCGGCGCATATATTTATTACGCGCATGCTGACCACAAAATTTCAGGATTTCAGCGGTATAATCACGAATCACTTTGCCTTTCGAGGTTAACAGTACTTTACGACCGATCAGATCGAGTGCCTGTACACCTGTCGTTCCTTCGTAAAGGGTAGAAATACGTGAGTCACGCACGATCTGTTCCATGCCCCATTCTTTGATATAGCCATGACCACCAAAGACTTGCATACCGTGATTCGATGCTTCATAGCCCATTTCAGTCAGGAAGCCTTTTAGAATCGGGGTATAGAAACCTAAGTGATCATCATGCTGTTCAAAGGCAGCGGTATCGCCACGCAATAAAGCATCATTCATGTTGTCGGCAATTTGCGCAGCATGATAAATCATGGCACGGCCACCTTCGGCAATGGCTTTTTGCGTCAACAGCATACGGCGTACATCGGCATGATGAATGATGGCATCCGCCACTTTTTCCGGATCTTTTTTGCCAGACAGGGCACGCATTGACATACGCTCTTTGGCATAAGGCAAAGCACCCTGGAATGACAATTCAGCATGGCAGATGCCCTGAATTGCAGTACCAATACGCGCCGTGTTCATAAAGGTAAACATGGCATGCAGGCCTTTGTTTGGTTCACCAATCAGGTAGCCAGTCGCATTGTCGAAATTCAGTACAGCCGTTGCTGAAGCGCGAATCCCCATTTTATGTTCAATCGAACCGCAATTGACTGGATTGCGCTCACCGATGCCACCATCGGCAGCAGCAATAAATTTCGGTACGATAAACAGGGAAATCCCTTTGGTGCCTTGCGGTGCATCCGGAAGGCGTGCCAGTACAATATGTACGATATTTTCAGTGAGGTCGTGCTCACCTGCGGAAATAAAAATCTTAGTTCCTGAAATCGCATAAGTGCCATCTTCTTTCGGCTCTGCCTTGGTTTTTACCTGACCCAGATCCGTACCACATTGTGGTTCAGTCAGACACATGGTGCCCGCCCAAGTTCCTGCAACCAGGTGAGGCAGATACGTGTTTTTCTGCTCATCGGTACCATACTGGATAATAGTATTGATACAGCCCACACTTAAACCCGGATACATCTGGAATGACCAGTTCGCAGTACCCATCATTTCTGATTTGATCAGGTTTAAAGACATGGGCAGGTTTTGGCCACCAAACTCTTCAGGATAAGACAGACCTTGCCAGCCACCTTGTACGAACTGTTCGTAAGCTTCCTTAAAGCCTTTCGGGGTTTTTACTTCGCCATTTTCAAAATGACAGCCTTCTTCATCACCGCTTTGGTTCAAAGGTGACAGTACATTTTCACAAAAATCTGCCGCACCTTCTAAGATCATATCTACTGTGTCGGCATCGGCATATTCACCATTCGACAAATTCTGGTAGTGCGCAGGGTAGTCAAGCACTTCATTCATAAGGAAGCGAATGTCGTGTAAAGGGGCTTTATATGCTGGCATGCGTTTAATCCTGATTGAAATAGTTTTGGATTATCTGTATCGATTCTTTGATTATTCACATTGGGGATAAAAAAACATTGATGAATTCAGTGAATAAAAATGTCAGAAAAGCGAATCGATTTTTAATTCCAGTCAATTAACTCGGTTAATTTTATTGACTAGTATAGATATTGCAGGAAGATTGAAAACTTGTTATCACATTGGACTTTAATGAATTAAAAGGTGATATGTCCAGTATACTTTTGTATGAATTGTGCTCAAAGTTAAGTTAAAACAGGCCGGCTTCTAAAATGTCACTAGAACCAATCCATGGTGTCTCAGCTTCTGGACGGTTAGAGGAAATTCAGTTGCGGGCTATAGTTAAAACCCGAACTGAACTCATTGGATAGATAGGGATTTTAAAGAAACTCTTTTAAGTCCGGCTTGATGCCATTCCAGATGTAAAAAGATTCAATCGCCTGACCGACCAGCATTCCAAAGCCTTCTGACGTGGGAACACCGCGCGCCTTGGCCTGATCCAGAAAGGAAGAGGGTTTACCATAGGCCATTTCATAGGCATAGTTAAACTGTAAGGCTTCTGGAAGCAGCAAAGCATCACCGCTGAGGCTGGCTGAAGTGGCATTGATCACCAGATCAAACTCACCGGCAAGATGTTCTAGTGAAATAGCCTGTAATTCGAGCTGCGCTACAGCATTCTGCAGATCCGCAACCAGTTGTTCAGCGCGTGCCAAGGTACGATTGGCAATCACAATTTTTTTTGCGCCTGCCTGGGCGAGTGGATAGATCACGCCACGGGTTGCGCCGCCTGCACCGATAATCAGGATGTTGGTATTTTCCAGCGGCCAGTTGAGTGCACGAATCGCGTCGACCAGACCTTGCCCATCAGTATTATCGCCATGCAAAATACCATTTTTCATCCACAGGGTATTCACTGCCTTGGCAATTTTGGCTCGCTCACTGAGCACCTGACACTGGGCAAAAGCCTGCTCTTTAAACGGCACGGTGACATTCATCCCGATTCCGCCATGGGCAAAAAACTCCTGAATATTGGCCTCAAAGCCATCCAGTGGAGCCAGACGTTTGCTGTAATTTAGATCAATTCCGGTTTTTGCTGCAAAAGCATGATGCAATTCTGGAGAGCGTGACTGTTCAATCGGATTACCAATCACGGCAAATTGTTTGCTCATTTCACAATGTCCATGTGCTGAAATGAGCATCAATATACGTGAAAAAGCGCAGGGACTAAAGCCTGCGCTGTTTTAAATAAGGGGGCTGGAAGTGCGGTTTAGGAACTGCAGATGTCCATAATATGTTCTGCAAATACCAGCGCCATACTAAGCACAGCTCCGACCACAGTCAGGATACTCACCAGAATAGCCGCGCCATCCAGAAGCAGATTATGACTCAAAACGGCGGTACTCATCGCACTGATGGCGAGAGCCAGAAAAAGCCAAAAGGCAAAAACAGGAAGATTTAATTGAAGATGATGCATTGTTATTCTCACTAGACATCTAATAGATTGTGATCGATGTAGCGATAGGATGCCGCGACCAAATCAGGGATTACTCTGCAGCAGTATAGAGGAATAATGGATTAAAACAGCCCTCTATTTGAGGGCTGTTTTGTATCATTTCATTGCAGTTGATTTTAATTCTGTGAGCCAGTCATGGGGTTTCAGATAGTAATCGGTCAAACGCTTTTCCGGCGAGCCTTCATCCCATTCAGGACGATAGGACCAGCCGGTCAGCGGAGGCAAGCTCACCAAGATTGATTCAATTCGGCCGCCGGTCTGCAAACCAAATAGCGTACCGCGGTCATAAACCAGATTGTATTCGACATAACGGCCACGACGATATAACTGGAACTCACGTTGTGCTTCGGTATAAGGCTTATCCTGATTACGCTGGAAAATCGGCAGAATCGCCTCTAGATAACCATTGCCCACGGCCTGTATATACTGGAAACAGGTATCAAAATCCCACTGATTCAGATCATCAAAGAATAACCCGCCGACACCACGCTGTTCATCACGATGTTTTAAATAGAAATAATCATCACACCATTGTTTATGTTCAGGATAAATCTCTTCACCAAATGGCGCACACAGATCATGCGCCGTCTGATGCCACGAAAGGACATCTTTATCATTTGGATAGAAGGGCGTCAGGTCGAAACCGCCACCAAACCACCAGATTGGATCTTGCCCTTCTTTTTCTGCAACAAATAAACGCACGTTGGCATGTGAGGTCGGTACATTCGGATTTTTCGGATGGATGACCAGCGATACACCCATCGCTTGCGCCTTGGCACCGGCAATATTGGGATGGCGTTCAGTGGCTGAAGCGGGCAGTTTGGAAATATTGATATGGGAGAACATCACCCCGCCTTTCTCAATCACGGTACCATTTTGCAAGACACGCGAACGGCCACCACCACCTTCCGGACGTTCCCAGTCATCAATGATAAATTCGGCCGTACCGCCGCCAGCACGCTCCTGTTGTTCCAGTGCTGCACAAATCCGTGCCTGCAAGTCGAGGAGAAATTCACGAACGCGTTGAATATCCGCAGATGTAGGATGCTGCATCAGAGCCTCGTAGGGAAATAAAAAACTAGCTACATCAAAGCATAAAATCAGTCAAAGATTAAGGTCTATTTAGCAATGTAGTGGATTGAACCAGGCTTTAAATTTGAGTGTTGATGGACAGAATGGGGCATTAAATCCGACCAAATGGCTAGGTTGAATTCTTTTTTCAAGCTCAGCACAATAACTTGCAAGCGCTCATGGGTTTGGGCATTTCTCGATGGTAGTAGGTGAGTGTCATGTCGGTACAGGTCAATTCCCTGATTCAAAAATATAATGTTCCCGGTCCCCGCTATACCAGTTATCCGACCGTTCCATATTGGGAAGAGCAGAATTTCTCACTGGAACAATGGAAGCAAACGCTGAAAAAATCCTTTACTGAATCCAATCAAAGTGAAGGCATCAGCCTGTATATCCATCTGCCATTTTGCGAAAGCCTGTGCACTTTTTGCGGGTGTCATAAGCGAGTCACGAAAAAACATGAAATGGAACAGCCCTATATTCAGGCAGTGCTGAAAGAATGGGATTTGTATTGTGAGTTGCTGAAAGATAAGCCGGTCATTAAAGAAATTCATTTAGGCGGGGGAACACCGACTTTCTTTTCTGTTGAGCATTTGACTCAACTGATTCAAGGTATTTTGGCCAAAGCAGACATAGCGCCTGTGCATGAATTCAGTTTTGAAGGGCATCCGAACAATACCACGCGTGAGCATTTACAAGGCTTGTATGATCTGGGCTTTCGCCGGGTCAGTTATGGGGTGCAGGATTATAATGAAACCGTGCAAAAAGCCATTCACCGGATTCAGCCCTATGAACATGTCAAACAGGTAACCGAATGGGCGCGTGAAATTGGCTATGAGTCGATTTCGCATGATCTGGTGTTTGGCCTGCCTTTTCAGCATCTGGACGATGTCTTAAATACCATTGAGCAAACCAATTCACTTCTGCCGGATCGTTTGGCTTTATATAGCTATGCACATGTGCCTTGGATTAAAGGCAATGGCCAGCGCGGTTTTAAAGATGCTGATGTACCCAAAGATGCAATCAAACGTGAATGTTATGAAGCGGCTAAAAAGAAACTGCTGGCGCATGGTTATCATGAAATTGGCATGGATCATTTTGCTTTAGATACAGATGGCATGTACCAGTCCTTTCAAGCTGGAACATTACACCGCAATTTTATGGGATACACCGCCTCTAAAACTCAAGTGATGATCGGTTTAGGAATTTCTTCGATCAGTGATAGCTGGTACAGCTTTGCTCAGAATGTGAAAACTATTGAAGAATATTATGCCTGTTTAGCTCGCAATGAAATTCCGGTATTTAAAGGACATGTCTTAAATCAGGAAGATTTGATTATTCGTCAGCATATTCTGAATTTGATGTGCAGCTTTAGTACCTCATGGGAAAAACCCGAGCTGTTTTTCCCTGAAATCGATCAGGTGGTGGAACAGCTTAAAGAAATGGCACAGGATGGTTTGATTCAAATGATAGACTCATCAGTCACGATTTTGGAGAAAGGGAAACCATTTGTACGTAATATTTGTATGGCTTTTGATTTACGTTTAAAGCGACGCATGCCGGAGAACCGGATTTTTTCGATGACGATTTAACACTTAATCCATCCCAACCCTCCTTTAAGAAAGGAGGGAGTTTTCTCCTTTTTTTGAAAGAAGGAAAAGCCTCCCTGAGCAAGACTTAAGCATTGCTTTAAGTCGAAGCGCAAGAAAGGGAGGTTTGGAGGGATTTATTAAGGGGAGGATTTAAAAATCATCCTTCTGATAAAGATGTGCCATACGCTCATGTTTGGTTTTGAGATATTGCTCATTAAACGGATTTAAGCCGACGGTGAGGGGCACCCGATCGACCACATTAATCCCTTGGGCTTTTAAAGCTTCAATTTTTAAAGGATTGTTGGTCACCAGACGTACCGCTTTGACCTGCAAATGATCCAGCATAATGCTGCACATGTCATATTGACGTGCATCAGCCGGCAGATTAAGCATTAAATTGGCATCGACCGTATCATGTCCCTGATCTTGCAGGGCATAGGCACGAATCTTGTTGGTCAGGCCAATACCGCGTCCTTCCTGACGCAAATACAGAATCGCCCCGCGACCTAACTCATTGATCAGCTTTAAAGTCGCCTGCAATTGCGGGCCACAGTCACATTTCAGTGAAGCAAAGGCATCACCGGTTAAACATTCAGAATGTACACGAACCACGACTGGCTCGTCAGAAACTTCTTCAAGTCCTTTAGATAGCGCGACATGTTCTTCGCCAGTCTTAGGGTCTTGAAATACAGTAATTTTAAATTCACCGTGAGCGGTAGGTAATCTTGACGTTGCGACAAATTCGATTGGCACAGCTGAACCCGTTAAATCCTGAAAGTGGCTAAAGTATAGCGTAATGATTGAACATTGGTAGAATTGCAAAGTCGAAATTCTGTATTAGATTTTCTTTTTTGTAGAAAGCAGACGATAATAGTTGATAAATAGTAAGATTATTCAGGATAATCGTAGCCTGCGATTTTTTCACCCCGATGAGATCATTGTTTAATATTGCATCGCTAGAAGCGTAGCTGAATTGAAGCTGCTACAATTCAGCTATATGATCGGGTACTCCCCATTGACCTAGCTTTAGATTTGCCAGGCTTTAGAAGGCTTTGCCATAATATGCTGTATACAGAAATCCCTACTCAACGCCCTGTAACACCGTTGCTGGATACGATCAATCATCCTGAGCAACTACGTTTACTCGAGCAAAGCCAGCTAGCGCAAGTGGCAGATGAGTTACGTCAATTCATTTTGTATGCTGCCGGGCAAAGTGGTGGACATTTTGGTGCCAACCTCGGTGTTATTGAACTTACGGTGGCTCTGCACTATTGCTTCAATACTCCACATGACCGTCTGATCTGGGATGTGGGGCATCAGGCCTATCCGCATAAGGCATTGACCGGCCGTCGTGAACAGCTCACTACTATCCGAGCCAAAGATGGTCTGGCAGCCTTTCCAGCACGTGAAGAATCTGAATTTGATACCTTTGGGGTAGGGCATTCTTCGACGGCAATTTCTGCTGGTCTGGGCATGGCCTTGGCACGTCGCTACCAGAACAAGCCATGTGAAGTGGTATCGATTATTGGCGATGGCGCCATGACGGCGGGTATGGCCTTTGAAGCCTTGAACGATGCCGTTGCGCACAATGCCGATCTGATGGTGGTGCTGAACGACAATGACATGTCGATTTCTTGCAGTACTGGCGGTTTTGCCAAGCATCTGGCGGCGATCTGGGAGCGCGGTGAATTCGTTAATATTACCGAGGAAGGTGAAGCTTACGTACAGCCGCATCCGGAGTGGCTGTATAACTCACGCTTGCACTGTGCCGCGACTGATGCCGCAGATAACCTGTTTAAAGCCATCGGCTTTGACTATTTCGGCCCTTATGACGGTCATGATGTCAAACAACTGGTGCATGTATTTAAAGCGCTGAAAAAGCGTACAGGCCCACGTCTGATTCATATCTATACTAAAAAGGGCAAGGGCTTTGCGCCGGCCGAATCGGATCAAATCAAATATCACGCGATTAGCAAGCTTAATGCCATTACCGCTGCCAAGACTGCACCGAAATATTCGGATGTATTTGGACAGTGGCTCTGCGATGAAGCAGCACAGGACTCGCGCTTGCTCGCGATTACACCGGCCATGTGCGAAGGCTCAGGTATGGTGCAGTTTGCCAAAGAATATCCGGAACGTTTTTTCGATGTCGCGATTGCAGAGCAGCATGCCGTGACGCTGGCTGCGGGCATGGCCTGTGAAGGCTTAAAGCCGGTCGTGGCAATTTATTCGACCTTCCTGCAACGTGGTTATGACCAGCTGGTACACGATGTGGCCTTACAAAATCTGGATGTGACCTTCGGTATTGATCGTGCTGGTCTGGTCGGTGAAGATGGCCCGACCCATGCCGGTGCCTATGACTATGCCTATATGCGGACGATCCCGAATATCGTGATCATGGCACCAAAAGACGAAAATGAATGTCGTCAAATGCTGCATACCGCTTATTTATATCCCGGGCCGGCAGCTGTGCGTTATCCACGTGGTAATGGCTTAGGGGTGGATATCCAGCAAAAGATGCTTGAAATTCCAATCGGTCAGGCGGAAATTGTCGCCAGCTTTAATGCGCAGTGTGACGAATATATTTCTGTGCTGGCTTTTGGCAGCCGGGTACAGGCCGCAGTCGACGCCGCTGAAGCCTTTGCAGTGAAACATGAGATTGGTGTGCGTGTTGTGAACATGCGTTTTATCAAACCTCTTGATACGCAAATGCTGGATGATCTGGCATCAAGCACCAGTCTGTTTGTGACAGTAGAAGAACATGCCGTGATGGGCGGTGCGGGTAGTGCTGTGAATGAATATCTGGCAGAAGCACAGATTGTGAAACCGCTGCTGAATCTTGGTTTAGACGACACGTTTATGGCTCAGGCCACGCATGCACAAATGTTGCAGCAGGCCGGATTGGATGCGCAAGGTATTGAAAAATCAATGAATCAAGCCTGGTCAGCCTTGGGGCAAAGCGTTTTGTCATAAGTTCTTAAAAATTTTAGACACATTTTCTCCAAAAAAGCCCTGATATTTGCTAAGATATCGGGGCTTTTATGCATTATTCTTTATCAGTTTCTTTAAATTTGTAGTGGGTGTTCAATGGAACCTATGGTGGTGATGGCTGCGCGTGCGGCTCAGTTAGTTGGTCAAGAGCTTTTAAAAGCGCATCAGAATCGTCATAAACTCGATCTACAAGTCGAAGAAAAAGGAATTGATGGTCCAGTAACGCGTGTAGATCGTTATTTGGAGCAGTTGACCATCGATACCCTACGTAAAAGCTATAAAAATCACAGTTTCCTTGGTGAAGAGTTTGGCTATCAGGAAGGGAATGGTCACGATGCCGATTGGTGTTGGGTGATCGATCCACTGGATGGTACTTTAAACTTCATTAACGGTTTCCCGCATTTCTGTATCTCTATCGCAGTTCAGCACAAAGGCATTACTCAACACGGGGTGATTTATGACCCGGTGAAAGATGAGCTATTCTCTGCCAGTCGTGGTCGTGGTGCCATGATGAACCAGCGTCGTATTCGTGTGAATGTCAAAGACAGTCTGGAAAATACCTTTATGGCTGTTGGTCACGCTTACCGTGCTAAACGTAATGGCGAAGTTGTATCTTATGCCAAGAACCATTTTCAAAGTTTGTTAAACGTGACTGAAGCTGGCGCGCAATATCGTCGTTCAGGTTCTGCGGCATTGGATTTAGCCTATGTTGCTGCAGGCCGTTTTGATGCTTACTTCGAACTTGGTTTAAAACCTTGGGATATCGCAGCGGGCGAATTGATCGTGAAAGAAGCAGGCGGTACTGTAGTTGATGCACGTGGTGGTAGCGACTCTATGGAAAATGGTCAAGTTTTGGCTTGTTCAATGAAAATGCTTAAACCTTTAATGCAAGCAGTTGTTCCTGCTTGGGGTGAGGCAGCAAAATAATCGGGTTTAGATGAATTATATCTAATTTTCAAAAAAGGCATCCTTCGGGATGCCTTTTTTGCAGCAGTGAAATAGTTAACAGGGAGGAGAAGCCTGTTTTTTAACGCACATGAATACGGGAACTATCAAGTGAATTGGCAAAAATTGCCTTTTTATACCAGTCGTTACATTTTATATTCATATTTAAGTCTATGAAATTCATATATAAATCACAAATAAAGCAATTTTTTTTGAAAACTTAATGACATTGTTGATTATTCTGCTATAATCTTGCCACGCACTTAATTTTCCGTTCTTTACCTGAACACTATCTTCTAATCATTGTATGCGCGTTCTGTCCATAGAGAGGACATATCCTTCGCGCCCCAATCGCTTAAGCGATTCCTTCAGGTTTGCGGCCGTAATCATATACGTGCGTTATATCCACATCGTCGTTATTCGGATCGCTGCTGAATCCTAACTTTTTCAGCTCTATTTGCTGTGCCGCTTTTTGCCGATGTCCATATTGTAATTTATTTAATGGAGCACCCACTTCAGGGTGAACACTCTCTATGAGCAAAACTTTTGCTGATTTTTCCCTCGACGAATCTCTAACCCAGGCTCTCGATGCTTTAGGCTTTACTACTCCAACTCCTGTACAAGAACAAGCGATTCCAGCTGCACTTGAAGGTAAAGACCTTCTTGTGTCAAGCCAAACAGGTTCTGGTAAAACTGCTGCTTTCTTGCTTCCTACCTTAAATGCGTTGGCAAGCCAAGATACATTAGTACCATTTAAAGACCGTATGAAAGCGGTTACTCAACCGAATATTCTGGTGATTTCACCGACTCGTGAATTGGCACAACAGGTATGTCAAGACGCAATTGCATTTGTACGTCACATGAAAGGTGTTCGTATTGCTGCAATCATGGGCGGTATGCCTTTCGGTAAGCAAATTCAACAGTTAAAAGGCGCGCAAGTTGTTGTTGCAACTCCAGGCCGTCTACTTGACTTGGTGAATCGCCGTCAAATCAAACTTGATAAAGTTGATGCGTTAATCGTCGATGAAGCTGACCGTATGCTTGACCTAGGTTTCTCTGAAGACTTGGAAGCAATTGGTGAGTTGGCTGCAAACCGTAAACAAACTCTAATGTTCTCTGCGACGTTTGCACCACGTATCATTACACTTGCAGAACGCATGATGAATGATCCACTGCGTATTTCGATTGAAACTGGTCACTCTACAAATATTGACATTACTCAGACTTTGCATTGGACTGACGGTTTCGAGCACAAGAAAAAACTGCTTACTCACTGGTTGAACGAAGAAGACGTTGATCAAGCAGTTGTATTTGCGTCAACTCAAGAAGACACAGATATGTTGGCTGAAGAACTTGCTGAAGCAGGCCTATCAGTTGTAGCGCTGCATGGTGCTATGCCACAAACTGTTCGTAACCGTCGTTTACGCAGCATCCGTGAAGGTCGTGCGAAGATCTTGGTTGCAACTGACGTTGCTGCTCGTGGTCTTGACGTACCAACCATTTCACACGTAATTAACTTCGGTCTTCCAATGAAGAACGAAGACTATGTACACCGTATTGGTCGTACAGGTCGTGCCGGTCGTACTGGTAAAGCCATTACACTTGCAACTTACCGTGAGCGTGGCAAAATCCGTGCTTTGGAAGACTTCCTTGATGCGCGTTTAAACGTATCTGAAATCGAAGGTCTTGAGCCATCTCCACCTCCTGCACGTGGTAGCCGTGATGGCGCTGGTCGTGGTCGTGGTCGTGATGGCGGCGGTCGTCGTGATGGCGGTCGTGGTGGTTTTGGCGGTGGTCGTCGTTTTGAAGGCGAAAGCAACTTCAAACGTCGTGAAGGCGGTGATGATCGTCCACGTCGTAGCTTCGATGACAAACCACGTGGCGAACGTCCGGCATTTGGCGAAGATCGTCCACGTCGTGACTTCGGTGATCGTCCAGCGCCACGTCGTGAAGGCGGTTTCGGTGATCGTCCACAACGTTCGTTTGATGACCGTCCAAAGCGTGACTTTGGTGACCGTCCAGCGCCACGTCGTGAAGGTGGTTTTGGCGACCGTCCACAACGTTCGTTTGATGACCGTCCAAAGCGTGACTTCGGTGATCGTCCAGCTCCGCGTCGTGAAGGTGGTTTTGGTGACCGTCCTCGCTCTAATGATGACAACCGTGGCAACCGTGTAGATTACAAGCCAGCTCGTGAAGGCGGTTATGGTGATCGTCCAAAACGTGATTTTGGTGATCGTCCTGCTCCACGTCGTGAAGGTGGTTTCGGTGATCGTCCAGCGCGTTCATTCGGTGATGACCGTCCAAAACGTGATTTCGGTGATCGTCCAGTACGTCGCAACTTTGATGACAAACCACGTGGTGAACGTTCGTTCGGTGGTGAAGATCGTCCACGTCGTAAATTTAACGACTAATAGAGTCGCTAGATGAAGATAAAAAACCGGTAGAAATACCGGTTTTTTATGCATTGAGTTTTTTGCTTTTTAACGTAAAATGTCTACTAATTCATATTTTGTCAGGGTTATGATAATTATTAATATGAAAAGTTTAGCTGCTCGATCTCAATTGATAGAGGTGCATATGCCATATATCGCATTGACTTTGATTTTATGTAATATTATCTATTATTTATACAGTGTTTTTAATTAATCAATCTAGTCATTTTAAGCCTAAGTACATATTTTTATTATAAAAAACACGAAATAATCAATTATTGTCATCTTTTTATGATATTCCCCCACCTTTTTCAACTGCTAACATTTTGAACTTCGTTCCTTTATAGTATGCATGCTGAAAAAATGTAGGAATAAACTCAGCTATGAAAAATCAAACAGCGCGAGATACTCAGTCTTTGATTGAAGTCAAGAATTTGAGCTTCAAACGAGGCGAGCGCGTGATTTATGACGACGTGAGTTTAAATATTCGTCGTGGGCAGATTACCGCCATTATGGGGCCATCCGGAACTGGTAAAACTACCTTATTAAGATTGATCGGTGGGCAGCTGACGCCTGAGCATGGGCAGGTCTTATTGGATGGCAAAGATATTGCCTCGATGTCACGTTCCGAACTTTTTTCAGCACGTGCACGGATGGGTATGCTATTTCAGAGTGGTGCTTTGTTTACCGATATGAGCGTGTATGAAAATGTCGCGTTTCCAATTCGGGCCCATACCAAACTGCCAGAACATCTAATTAAGGAAATCGTGGCATTGAAACTGGAATCCGTCGGCTTGCGCGGTGCAGAGCAAATGATGCCATCGGAACTGTCTGGTGGTATGAACCGACGTGTGGCTTTAGCCCGGGCGATTGCGCTGGACCCTGAACTGATCATGTACGATGAACCCTTTGCCGGACAAGATCCGATTGTGATGGGGGTGTTGACTCGTTTAATCCGCTCTCTGCGTGAAGCACTGGATCTGACCACGATTATTGTCTCGCATGATGTGACAGAAACCTTATCCATTGCTGATTACATTTATATCGTGGCAGAAGGCAAGATCCAGGGCGAGGGCACACCGGCAGAGCTAAAAGTGCATCCTTCAACTTTTGTGCAGCAATTCCTGACGGGTTCGGTGGAAGGTCCAGTCGATTATCAGTTTAGTCATCGGGCTTATTTAAGTGATGAGGTACGTTCATGAATGCAATTGCCGCATTAGGTAGACGCGTTATTGAACGTGTACAGGGGATTGGGGTCGCAACCCTGATGCTGTTGCAGATCTTATTTTCCATGCCGACCTGGTTGGGGGTAAGACTATTTATTTATCAGATGTATCGGGTCGGGGTATTGTCCCTGCTGATTATTGTGGTTTCTGGTCTGTTTATTGGTGCTGTGCTTGGCTTGCAGATGTTCAGTATTCTGTCGACCTTTGGCAGTGAATCCATGCTTGGTACAGCGGTGGCGTTGACCTTGCTGCGTGAATTAGCACCTGTGGTCGCGGCTTTGCTGTTTGCAGGACGTGCCGGTTCGGCTTTGACCGCAGAAATTGGTCTGATGAAAGCCACTGAACAATTGTCCAGTATGGAAATGATCGGGGTGGATCCCTTAAAGCGGGTGATTTCGCCACGTCTCTGGGCGGGGATTTTCAGCTTGCCTATGCTTTCGGTGATCTTTGCCGCAGTCGGAATTATGGGCGGCAAAATGGTCGGTGTAGACTTTTTGGGGGCTGATGAAGGCGCTTATTGGAGCGGCATGGAAAGCAGCGTGCAATTCTATAAAGATGTCTTGAATGGCACTATTATTAAAAGTTTTGTATTCGCATTAATGTGTACCTGGATTGCGGTATATCAAGGCTATGCCTGTGTACCAACATCGGAAGGTATTGCAACTTCTACAACGCGTACAGTCGTCTATTCTTCACTGTGCGTTTTAGGCTTTGATTTTGTGTTGACTGCGGTCATGTTCGGAGGTGTTTAATGAAATCACGTACTAGTGAGCTGGCCGTTGGTATTTTTGTTATTTTATTTGGTATTGCCTTATTCTTTTTAGCGATGCGTGTCAGTGGTCTGGTCGGCAGCAATATTTCCGACAGCTATAAAATGACGGCAACTTTTGAAAATGTGAATGGCATCAAGCCACGTGCCAAAGTCGCTTTAAGCGGGGTGAAAGTGGGACAGGTCGATGAGATTACCCTGGATCCTGTAACGCGTCTGGCAACCGTACATATGACCCTAGATGGCTCATTGACCTCGTTTAATGCTGAACAATTAAAGCAAGTTCAAGAGGAAGCTCTGGACGAGTTACGCTACAGCTCGGACTATGAAGCAGCGACACCTGCGCAACAAAAAGACATGGAAAAACAACTGTTAGCTAACATGAAATCCATCACCAATATTGATGAAGATGCTTATATTATGGTAGCGACCAATGGCTTATTGGGTGAAAAGTACCTGAAAATTATTCCAGGTGGTGGTCTGAGCTATTTGCAACGCGGCGATCAGATTGCCAATACCCAAGGCACTATGGAAATTGAAGATTTGGTGACGAAATTTATTACCGGTGGTGCTGGCAAATCGTCAGATAGTCAAGAAACTACATCGGAACAGACGACAGTTTCAGAAACAACAGATGCAGAACCTGCATTTGTTGAATAATAGATTGAGGAGAATTCAGTGAAGACTTTAGTAAAACAAACGCTTGCAGTAAGCATTCTTTCAACAATGGTTGCTGGTACAGTGTTTGCTGCACCGTCTGAAGCACCACCTGCTTTTATTAAAAAAGTAGCAGATGGTTTAATTGAGCGCCTCAAAGCTGACAATGCAAAACTGCAATCAAATCCAGCTTTGGTCAAAAGCATTGTGCGCCAGAATCTGGATCCGTATATTGATTCTCAATCTTTCACACGTATTGTGATGGGCACGTATGCCACGAACCAATATAGTACGGCGGCACAGCGTGCGCAGTTTGAAAAGAATTTCCGTGAAACCTTAATTGAAAACTATGGTTCTGCCTTTGCCAAGTTCAGTAATCAGACTTATAGCGTGCGTCCTTACAAGGCCAGCAACAGCAAAAACCCTGTTGTGACCATCGACTTTAATAACAAAGGCGAGAAAATTCCAGTAGCATTCCAGCTAGTGGACAAGGGTTCAAAATGGAAAATCCGCAACATCAACGTATCGGGTATTGACCTGGGTTTGCAGTTCCGTAACCAGTTTGCTGCGACGGTAAAACGTAATGGCGGTAATATTGATAAAGCAATTGCCAACTTTAAACCGGATGCAGAAGCTGCAATCGACAAGAAATAATCAAACAGGTGAGCCGTGATTACATTCAAGGATCAGGAACTACAGGTTTCAGGCAAGATTGACTATGACAATGCACAGGACTATTACTTAAATGGTCTGCGTGTGATCCAGTCACAAAGCAAGTTTCCACTTGTGGTTAACCTGGCTGAGCTTGAAAGTGGCAGTACTTTGGCTTTGGCAGTGTTGGTGCGCTGGTTGCGCCAGACTCCTCAGGCTCAAGGGCTACAGTTTAAAGCTGTTCCTGCTAAAATGATGAATATCATTCAGGCCAGCCATTTGCAGGATGATTTAAACATCGTTCAGTAAAAGAAAAGCACCGAAAGGTGCTTTTTTATTGTGATCAAATTTTAAGAAATCATTAAAATCAAATAGATCTAAATATGGATTGTACGTCCTCTCTGCCTCAGGGAGAGAGTTAGAGAGAGGGGTGTAAAAATCCTCCCTAACCATTTTCTTCACTTTTTAAAGAGAAGTTGAAGAGGGATTAAATAAATATGAATTAAATACAGGCATTTCTTGCACTTCGCTTTAAATCTAAAGAGCAAGTGAGACTTAGAAAGGGATATCTAATAAAAAAACCTCTCCCTGACAGGAAACATCTCTCCCTTTTCAAAAGGGAGGTTAGGAGGGATTCTAGATCCACTTCTTCCATCTAAAGTAAATTAATGGGCCAATCAGGAAGCCAATTAAAATAATACTGACCATGATGAAACTCATGGTGCCTTGTGCAAAGGGCAGCACTTCGGTGTTCATACCGTAAATACTGGCAATCAGCATTGGGGGCGCAAGCATACTTGGCAGAATCGAGAATCGACGAATGGTATCGTTCTGCTCAGTGTTAATGAATCCGGACGTGGTATCGAGCAGGAAACGCACTTTCTGGAACAAGAAAGCATCATGCTCGACCAGCGAGCGCACATCTTCACTCAGTTCTCGAATATCCGCATCATAAATATGACTGCCCAAGGCGCGTGGACGCGACAGGAAGGTCAGGACGCGGCGTAAATCGATTAAACACAGTTGCGCTTTACCCAACATATCTTCAAGTTGCGCCAAGCGGGTAATCATGTCATCCAGATCCAGAATCTGTTCACGATGGCGGTTATTCAACACTTCAGTTGAATATTTCTCTAAATCTTTATGCACATCTTCCAGAATATCGGCCAGCTCATCCAGCTTGGCTTCGAGTAAGCCCAATAAAATCCAGGTCGGATCTTTATAATCGATTTCATAATCATTGCGGCGCGCGCGGGCACGAAAGGCGCGAAAAGCCACCAGTTTTTCACCACGCAAAGTAAACAGACGATCCTTGTGCAGAATGAATGCAACAGTTTGTACTGTTGCCAGCATGCTGGATTCATCTTCGTGTTCGTTTTCGACTTGATAGTTTTTATTCTTGGTTAAAAAATAGGTGCTGATATGCAAAATACCGTCATCATCACGGTAAAATCGGGCACTCGAGGAAATATCTTCCAGCGATTTTAAGGTCGGTAAGTTTTGCTCGTAGGCATCTAGAATCCATTGCTGCTCTTCCTGTGAAGGCGCAATCAGATCAAGCCAGACTAAATCTGGATGCAGGTCGAAATCACCATTAATCGTGATATCTTCTAAGCTACCGCGCTCTGTGGCGTAAAAGGCTTCAAGCATGCTGTCTTTTCTCCCGGGCGCAGTATGTGAATTGGAATGGGTGTATTTTAGACAAGGAATTGAATAAAAACACTGATATTAAGCAGTTATTTTGGTAAAAAGCGCGCTTGCAGCAATTTCGTACAATATAGCGTCAATTGGAGAGTGAAATGATGAATTCTATCGCAATTTTTTGTGGTTCAGCACTGGGCTCAGATCCTCTCTATGCCCAGATTGCCGAAAAAGTTGGCCAGACCTTGGCAGCAAGGCATCAGACGCTGGTCTATGGCGGTGGTCGCTCCGGTTTAATGGGCATTATTGCTGATAGTGCTTTGGCTGCTGGTGGCAAGGTGATTGGCGTAATTCCAAGACAGCTGGTCAATCGTGAACTGGCGCATCCGCATATTACCGAGCTGTTTGTGGTCGATAATATGCATGAACGTAAAACCCGCATGTCGGAACTGGCACAGGGATTTATTGCCATTCCGGGTGGTGCAGGAACGCTGGAAGAAATTTTTGAACAATGGACCTGGGCACAGTTGGGAATTCATAAAAAGCCTTGTGCTTTTTTAAATGTCGATGGTTTCTATGATGATTTACTCAAATTTATCCATATGACGACTGAGAAAGGTTTTACCAAAGCGCGATTTAGCGATGCTTTAATCGTTAGTGATAATCTGGATGATATTCTGCGCCAATTTGAAAGTTATCAGTCGCCCGAAGCGAAATGGGGTATGGTCGATCAGACCGATCTTGTAAAATAAGCTGTCCACAGTATGATTTGTAGAAAATAAATGAAAGTGATTACGGTGGCTGCAGCCATTATTTTAAATGAAGCGCAGCAACTGCTGGTGGTTCGCAAAAAAGGAACGTCCTGCTTTATGCAGGTTGGTGGCAAGCTTGAGCCAAATGAAGCACCAGAAGCAACGATGTTGCGTGAAATTCAGGAGGAAATTGGCGCCCAAGCACAAATTCAGCAATTCATTGGACGTTTTGAAACTGCAACAGCCAATGAGCCTGATCATCAACTGGTGAGTTATGTCTATTGGGTAAGTCTGGATCAAGCGCCAAAAATTGAAGCGGAAATCGCTGAAATGAAATGGGTAGATCTTGATGAAAAAGAGGTACGACTCGCACCTTTGACCACCGAAATTGTCATTCCATGGGTGAAGTCACAATTACTTGCCCAAGCTTAAATTTTCAGATTTGTGCGCCTGCCAGACAGGCTGCATAAATTTTTTGACAACCCAGTTGTTCAAGTGTTTGGCTGAGTGCCCGAATCGAGCTGCCAGTCGTCACGACATCATCAATAATCAGCACCCGACGATACCGCAGCTTGGAAATGGTGCTGATCTGGAATTGTGACTGGATGTCTTCAATCCGCTCCAGTCGGCTTAAGCCCTTTTGTGAATGTTGTTTTAGTCGGGTAATCGGTTGCCAGATGGGTACATTCAACTGTTTCGCTACATGTTTGGCCAGTACCAAAGATTGATTATAACCGCGCTCGGCCAGACGCTCATTCGAGATCGGCATCGGTACTATTGCACTGACTTTAGGCAAGTCTAAACTTAACAGTGCACCTGCCAGTAAATTTTGCAAATGCAGTTTCTGTTCATATTTAAACAGTTGAATCAAACGATCCATCGGGTAGGTATAGTTGCAGGCAATCTGGAACTGCATTTCCTGTCGTTGAATGATTTGATGTGTCCACGGCAATCGCTGCCAGCAATCTTCACAGACTGAATGAATGCTCTGATAATCAGTCTGACACAACTGGCAGGGCTGAAGCGTATTCAGCTTGGAGATTCCCTGTGCCAGTAATTTAAACATAGGCATAACGCGGTGCTTCCGGTAGCCAGCGTTGTAATAACGCCTCAGCCTGATCTGGATAATCTTTTAAAATTTGCTGCGCCACATAATGTGCCTGATTGAGCAGGTGATCATCGCGTTCAAGTTTGGCCACGCGGAAATTCATATCGCCGGTTTGTTTAGTCCCCAGTAATTCACCCGGCCCACGCAATTCCAGATCTTTCTCGGCAATCATAAAACCATCATTGGTTTCACGCATGATTCTTAAGCGTTCCTGACCGTTTTGCGATAGTGGATGCTTGTATAGCAGGGCGCAGAAACTGGCTTTGGCACCACGGCCAACCCGACCACGTAGCTGATGTAGCTGTGACAGGCCTAAACGTTCGGCATTTTCAATCACCATAATGGAAGCGTTGGGTACATCGACCCCGACCTCAATTACGGTGGTGGCAATGAGTAGCTGTAATTCATTATTCTTAAATTGCTGCATCACCGCCTGTTTTTCATCGGCTTTCATTTTGCCATGTACCAGACCGATATTCAGCGCAGGAAAGCGTTCCCGAATTTCGGCAAAAGTGGCCTCCGCGGCTTGGGCATCTAAAGTTTCGGATTGCTCCACCAAGGTACAGACCCAATAGGCCTGTTTGCCTTCAGCGCAATTCGTCGCAATACGTTGCAGAACTTGTTCACGCCGATCCAGTGGAATGGTCACCGTTTGAATCGGGGTACGACCCGGTGGCAGCTCGTCAATCACCGAGGTATCCAGATCACCATAAGCCGACATGGCCAAGGTGCGGGGAATCGGGGTTGCGGTCATCACCAGCTGATGCGGGGACATGCCATCCAGGCCTTTATTTCTGAGTGCAAGACGTTGATCGACTCCAAAGCGGTGTTGCTCATCAATAATCACCAGACCGAGTTTGGCAAACTCGACATTCTCCTGAAACAGGGCGTGGGTGCCAATCACCAGATGGGCGCTCCCGTCCCGAATGACCTGTTCCGCTGCGGCGCGGGCTTTGCCTTTTTGCTTGCCGGATAGCCAAGCGATATTAAGACCTAATGGCTCAAACCAGCGTTTAAAGTTGAGATAATGCTGCTCGGCCAGAATTTCGGTAGGTGCCATCAACGCCACTTGCCAGCTTTCTTCCAGGGCATGACAGGCTGCGACACCGGCCACCAATGTTTTGCCGGCACCGACATCGCCTTGCACCAGACGTAACATTGGTTTATTGGCTTTTAAATCTTGTGCGATTTCTTTGGATACACGTTTTTGCGCACCGGTCATTTCAAAAGCCAGACTGGCCAGAAGCTGTTTGGCATAGGTTTTACTCGGTGCAAATGAAGGGGCTTCAACCTGCTGAATAAAGGCACGCCGGGTCAATAAACTGATCTGATGCGCCACCAGTTCTTCAAAGATCAGGCGTTGCTGTGCGGGATGCGAACCTTGTGCCAGTTGCAACATATTGGCATTGACTGGTGGATGATGAATATATTCCAGTGCCTGTTTTAACGCATAACCATTGCTAAATTTTGCTGGCAGCAGTTCAGGCAGATGATCGCTATACTGAGCCAAAGCCTGCTGAATATAATCGCGTATTTTTGGCTGGGTCAGACCTTCAGTGGCCGGGTAAATCGCGGTAAGTTGGGTTTGCGGTAGCGGGGTATCTTCAGTAATGACTTGCAGTTCGGGATGATACATTTCCAGACCGCGCGCACCGACCCGGACTTCACCAAAAATTCTTAAACGGTGACCGAGCTTGCAGCGATCGGTGATGCCTTTATAAATATGATAAAAACGCAAAGTGACTTTACCGCAGTCATCATCCAGTAATACAGCCATGGACTTGCGTTTACCCGGCGGGAAATCCACACCTTTGACGATACCTTCGAGCAAATAGCTACGCCCCACGCTCAATTGATTCATGGGAATGATCGTGCTACGGTCTTCATAGTCACGTGGTAGATGAAAAAGCAAATCATCAGTATTGAAGATATTTAGTTTTTCGAGTAATGCAGCGGCGGCATTGCCAACGCCTTGTAACTGATGGACTGCAGCCATGTCCCCTCAACCAGATTTGTGATTCGGTGCTCAATGCATATTTTATTTATCGGTTATGGTAAAACATCCCGACGTGTGGCTAAACAACTATTTGAGCAAGGTCATCAAATTAGCACAATTAGCCAGAGTCCCAAAACAGATTCATTCGCAACTCATCTGATTCAGGATGTGCATCAACTGGATTTAACTGCAGTTGCACCAATTGACTGGGTCTATATATTACTTAGTCCAAAACAAAGTGCGGTTGAAGGTTATCAGCAAACTTATCTGGATTCGGTTCAACCTATTGTGGCTGCCTTGAAACAGCATCCGGTGAAACGGATTGTGGTGGTGTCATCGACACGAGTGTATGGGCAAAATTCCGGTGAAATCGTAGATGACGAAACTGAAATTCACCCGAATGATGCTCAGAGCAAAATCTTGCAGCAGATGGAGCAGGCTTATTTCACTGCTTATCCTGAGAAATGTACCATCATTCGTCCAAGTGGGATTTATGGAGCATCGGTAGAACGCCTACAAAAAATGGCCGCCTCGATGTTGAGATATCCGAATCTGCACTGGTCCAACCGGATTCACATTGAAGATTTATCACGTTTCTTATCACATATGATTCACGTGGAACATCCTGAAAGGTCTTATATTGTGACTGATAACCGGCCAAAATTAATGCATGAAATATTGCAATGGTTCCAACAACAGATGGGACTTCCTTTGCTGCAAGTAGAAAGCGAGCAGGTGACAGGTAAGAAACTTTATGCGACTCGAATGCAGAAAATGGGATTTGAGTTAGAGCATCCAGATTGTTATGAGGATTATTTGGAACTAATGAGGAAAAGTAATCCCTCCTAACCTCCCTTTAAAAAGGGAGGATTAAATTCCCGTTCCTTGTAGGAGAGAGCTGGGGAGAAGGGGAAGGATTTTAAATTCCCCCTCATCCCCCTTATGAAGCACTGCTTCCCATCTCCTGAAAGGAGAGAGAATAAAAGCTTTACTTCTTTTTGCGCTTGGCACGTTTCTTGGCTTGTTCAGCCGCAACTGCATCAAGTGCTTCTTTGAGTTCTTCATCGGTAAAGGCGGTGATGTGATGCAGCATCTGTAATTTCACTTCATCCAGTACCAGATCTGCATATTGCGCTACGTTGGTCAGCTGCTCATCAAAAACAATGGCATTGTCGTCATTGGTACACAGATAACCTTTTTGGGTTAAGACTTTAATAAAGCTCTGGAACAGGGCTTTGTCGAAGAATTCTGGCGAGTTGAATTCGTATAGAACTGATAAACGCTGACCAACCAGATAGCTCAATTCTTCAACCTGACGGGTCGAAATATTGCCTGAACCACGTTGGGTAATCAGTGCCAAAGTCATGTAATAACGTTCCAGACTTTGAGTCACTGGTGCAGCCAGAACTTCGAGCTGATGATGGACTTCAGTATTGGGTGCCGGAGCAAGCAGATTTTCACCATCTTGCGTGATCAGTTTGGCAGAAATCAAGTTATCAATATGCGCATTGACTTGATCCTGAATCTCATCTTCACGCCATTTTAAAAACAGCTCTGCTTTTAGGAATGGGTACAGGGTGCTGCTGATGTTGACGACATCATCACGGCGAATCGTTCCATTGTGTTCAGCCAGTGCTGCAATCAATGACGGAAGCACAAAGGAATGCACGATATTGTTACGGAAATAAGTCAGCAAAACTGCCTGATTATCTTCAATGGCAATGATATCGCCCAGCACATGTTTTACCCGCTTGATCAGTTTCAGCTTCATTGCATAGGCAATAATTTCTTTGCCTGAAAGCGGTGTAACTTCCATCCGTTCATCATAAGGTAATGCCGCCAGCAGGGTACGATAAGTATCCAGCTGCTTGATACAGATTTCTTCATCCAGCGTATGTTTCGGTGTCGCCAACAGGATCAACGATAATAGCGATACCGGATTGATCACCACTGCACGGTTGATATTTTCCAGAATCGCTTGCGCAGAGCTGTTTACTGCATCAGAAACTGCTTGTGGAATTGGATCATCGTTCTTTTCAATTTTAATATTTTCTGCGCCATGTTGTTTCAGGATGTCATCCAGAAATACCGGCTCACCAAAATTCAGGTGTACCTTGCCGAAAATGCGTTCAATCTTGCGCAGAGTTTTCAAAATGCCGAAAATAGACTCGGCTTCTTTCGGCTTGCCACTCATTTCACCGACATAAGTGCCACCTTCCATCAGGCGTTCATAGCCGATATAAGTCGGCAAAAATACGATCGGCTTGGCTTTGCCGCGTAAATGACCATGCACGGTCATCGCCAGCATCCCAGTTTTAGGTGGTAGCAAACGACCAGTACGTGAACGACCACCTTCGATAAAGTATTCCAGTGGGGTATTGCGTGATAGAACGCTATATAAATATTCTTTAAAGACTGTGGTATAGAGCGCATTGCCACGGAAAGTACGGCGGATAAAGAAGGCACCGCCACCACGTAAAATCTGACCCACAAAAGGCATGTTCAGGTTATCGCCCGCAGCGATATACGGCACCATCAAGCCACGACGATAGATCACATAAGACAATAACAAATAGTCGATGTGACTGCGGTGACATGGGGTATAGACAATCTCATAATCTTTGGCCAGTTCACGCACGGTACTGAAATTATGTACTTCTACGCCGTCATAGAGTTGCGTCCATAAACGAGTCAGGGCTTTATCGGCAAAACGTACAGTCGAATGAGAATAATCGGAAACAATTTCGTTTAGATAACCAATGGCACGACGTTCAGATTCCAGCATCGAGATTTTACTGCGAATACTGTCATTGCGAATCGCAGCCTGTACATCTGGCGATTTGATTAAACCGTGCATGACATTACGGCGATCGGACAGATCCGGCCCGAGAATCACTTCGCGCTGCCCATCCAGATAATCATTTAAAGTGCTAACAATATAAGTCGCTGGCGCTGAATTTGGATGCGTTTTTTTGGCATGCTCAATCATGGCACGTAAAGACTGGGGTTCGTGAAACTCTAAATAAGACTGACGGCCATGCAGACCGATATTGACCAGTTGCTTGACCCGGCTTGGCGTAGACCAGGTATCGGTAAATAGCAGTTTGAACCAGGAATCTTCTTTTTCAGGTTCACGTCCCCAAAGCACCGTGACTGGTACCAATTCCACATCTAGTTCAGGATGTTGTTCCAGGATTTCAATCAGGCGTAACAGGCGCGGCGGAAACGCATGCGGCGGTGAGCTGAGCAGGTTATTTTCATCATGATGCTGTAAAAACAGCAGCGAAGCTTTTTCCTTACTATTGCCCAGTTGCATTGGATCGAGCGCAGCTGGCAACTTTAAACGGCGGGTTTCTGCATCGACGACCAGCGCATTACTACGCGAATGGTTCTGTAAAACGTAGCAGACCAGCTTTCGCGTTTCTGTTGCAGTCTGATCAGGCTCAGGTGCTGTCACTTCACTTGGTACTTCCCCAAGAACATGAGGGGTAACCACAAGATCAAGTAGCTTACTTGAAAGCTTGCGATACATTTGACCAAAGCCATTCTTGGACATAGCTGCTCCTAATTTTACTGACCAAAACCACAGGACTTCTGAGGGGATTTATTTTGCGGGTTTCCAAAGCGAAACCATATATCTTTTTTTAACAACTTCAACAGAAGTGCTCTAATTTTAGCGTGAAAGCAGATGCTTTTCCTAGTCACTTATGACATCAGTATGACAGAACAGTCATGCAATCTTTAGAGTTTCGGTCTGATTTTGTGGCAGAATATTCCAGATTAATTATTTAGATCTGTTTTTCCATTTTTGGGATATCTCCAATATTACGTAGGTTGCTTATGAATGCCTTAACACAGGAACTGGTCGAGCTGCTCAGCTTGGAAAAGTTAGAAGAAAACATTTTTCGGGGAATCAGCCGTAATCTGGTGGGCAAGCGCGTGTTTGGTGGGCAGGTTTTAGGGCAGGCACTCCGCGCTGCGTCTTATACCACAGACCGTCCGGCACACTCGTTACATGCCTATTTTCTGTTTGGTGGAGATGTCAATGCACCGATTATTTATGAAGTGGATCGTATCCGTGACGGCAAGAGCTTTGTCAGCCGTCAAGTACGTGCGATTCAGCATGGTCGCACTATTTTTATGTGTATGGTGTCTTTTGCGCATCAGGAAGAAGGTCTCAATTACCAGATTTCAGAGCCGGAATATCCGCCAGCAGAAAGCCTGAAAAATGAAGCAGAACTGATCAAACAAATGATTGAGTTTATTCCGGAAAATGTCCGTGCGTCCTTCACCCGTGATCGTCATGTCGAGATTCGCCCGATCAATCCGCAAAATCCGTTTCAGCCGCAACCGGAAGCGCCGTCTTATGCGCACTATATCCGCACCCATGACCGAATTGCTGTAGAAGTGGATCAGATTTCTTTGCATCAGGCCATTGCCGCTTTCTATTCAGACTTTACCTTGATGACCACGGCACTGCGTCCACATGGTCTGAGCTATATTTCGCCAAGCCTGCAATGTGCCAGTATTGACCATGCCATGTACTTCCATAAGCCATTTCGTGCCGATGAATGGATGCTATATGACATGGATGCCACCCAGAGTGCCAGTTCGCGTGGTCTGAATTTTGGACGGATGTGGCAGAATGGCGAACTGGTCTGTAGTACCACGCAGGAAGGGCTGATCCGCTTACGTGAAATCGAAACCCAATAATTTTTATATTTTTGCTCAAAAAGCCGAATCCCAGATTCGGTTTTTTTGTTTTTAATCCGCAGAACAATCATTATTTGAGATCTTGTTCTAGGCACGCGTTTATAAAATATTACTCGATTCTGTAGAATCGGCATGGCATAGTGCCGCTTAAGATCTATATTAAAATGCATGAAAAGATGAGCTTAAATACGCAAATTTTAATTGCCGCCGTATTGGGGGTGCTGTTTGGATTTTTACTCACAATATTTCCGCAGACCTCATTTTTTGATGTCAGTTTATACGGCATCGGCATCGTCAGCAGTGTTTTTATCGGCTTATTAAAAATGCTGTTGGTTCCGCTAATTTTTACGTCGATTGTGGTCGGGGTATCCAATCTGCAGGCAGGCGGACAACTGAATCGCACCTGGAAAATCACCCTGATGTGCTGTGTGACCACAACGACGTTGGCACTCATTTTAGGTCTGGCCTGTGCACATCTGTTTGATGTCGGCAAGGGTGTCGATGTACTGATGTTCCAGGATGCCATGGCGCAGCATCAGACTCCGGACACCTTAACGCCATCTTCTTTCTTTACCAATTTTATCCAAAATACCCTGATCAATCCGTTTAAGGCATTTTCAGATGGCAATGTCCTGGCAGTGGTGGTCTTTGCCTTGTTTGTCGGTGTGGCACTGGTCGCAGGCGGAGATAAATTCCGTACCGTGCGCAAGTTGAGTCACCAGTTTTTTGAAATCATGATGTTGATGATTGGCTGGGTGATGAAACTGGCACCTTTCGGTATTTTTGCTTTATTGGCCAAGCTGATCGCGACTGAGGATATTTCAGTACTCAGTCGTCTGGCTGAATTTGCGGCCGTGGTCACCGGAACCACCATTTTCCATGGCATCGTGGTATTGCCTTTATTGCTGTGGATTTTTGGCAAGATGGATCCGATCACGTTCTTTAAAGGCACACGCGCTGCTTTAATTACCGCATTTGCCACCAGTTCCAGTTCGGCCACCATGCCACTGTCAATGAAATGTGCGCAGGAAAATCTGGGCGTACGTCCGCATACGGCAGGTTTTGTGATTCCACTGGGAACACAGCTGAATATGGATGGCACAGCACTCTATGAAGCAGCCGCCGCCTTGTTTATTGCCAATTTAATGGGGCTGGATCTGAGTCTGGGGCAACAGCTGGTGGTCTGTGCCACGGCAATGATTGCATCCTTAGGCGCACCTGGGATTCCAAGCGCTGGCATGGTCACCATGATTATGGTGTTGCAATCTGTGGGATTGCCTGCCGAGGCGATTGCGATTTTATTGCCGATCGACCGTTTACTGGATACGGTACGTACCGTGGTGAATGTGCAGGGCGATATGATGATCAGTGTGGTGGTAGACCGGCATACCCGTGAACCTGAAGCGCCGGTTTAATCTTTATCTAAGTCCGGATTCCAGACAATTTCCCAGAGATGACCATTGGGATCCTGAAAATAACCAGCATATCCGCCATAAAAGGTGGTGTGTGCAGCTTTGATAATTTTAGCGCCCGCACGTTCAGCCAGTACCATGATCTGGTCAACCTCTAATGGACTATAGACATTATGTCCCAGCGCCATTTGGGTTGGGCAGATCGGACTCAATTCAAGACCGGTATCTTGCTGAAGGCTGCGCTGCGGCCATAAGGCAAGCTTAAGACCGGATTGCAGTTGAATAAACGCCACCGCACCATATTCAAATTCCTGCCCCATAATTCCGTCGCTTTTAAAGCCTAAACCCTCACAATAAAATTGCAATGACTGTTCTATGTCCTGAACAGCCAGCGTAATCACAGAGATAGATGGTTTCATAATGGGTTCCTGATCTAAGGCTGATCAAGATTTATTCTAATATGAATCAGGATTTAATCACTAAGTAAACAATGCAGTCTTCATGTAAAAACAGGTAAATCTGATCAATCCGGCGCTGCTATCACTTGACCAGCTTGATATGGTGAAAATCACCTTAGAAAAAAACCTCCGTTATGCGGCATAACGGAGGTTTTTAATTTAAATCAATCAATCAAATATTTTGTCATTTGATTATTCAGCTGAGCGTTTATTCTGGTTTAGCTCATCTGCTGCTTTAAGTTCTGACTGATCCTGCTCAAGTAATTCAAGCGGTTCTTCAGCTTCATTTAAGTCATGCGGTGAAACCTCACCAATAGCAGTTGCATCAGACCCAGAGTCGAGTTCAACTGGTTCATCGAATTGATTTAGATCATGAGCCGATACTTCCGGAATACTGTCCAAATCAAATTGAGTTGATTGATCTAAAGTGAAATTCAGACGGCCGCCCATGACGCTGGCCAGTTCTTCAAGTCCCTCTTTGTTCATGGAGGAGAACAATTGAATCGAGAAGTCCAGTTTCATTTTTTTCAATGCAGCTTTGACTTCCTGAAGCGCTTTAGAGGCAGGGCCACGATTCAGCTTATCTGATTTGGTTAAAAGAACATGCACAAACAAATGACGTGAATAAGCCCATTCCAGCATCATCACATCAAAGTGTTGTAGCGGATGACGAATATCCATCAACAGCACCAAGCCCTGTAAGCTTTTGCGATGAATCAGATAATTTTCCAGTTCTTTTTGCCAAACAATTTTCATCGCCTCTGGTACGGCAGCATAGCCATAGCCTGGTAAATCGACCAGACGCTGATCTGGATTACCCAAGCTAAAAAAGTTAATCATCTGGGTGCGGCCGGGTCTTTTTGATGCACGTGCCAACTGTTTCTGGTTGGTCAGGGCATTAATCGCACTGGATTTACCGGCATTGGAGCGACCGGCAAAAGCAATTTCATAGCCTGTATCTTCTACACAAAGACTGAGTTTTGGTGCACTCATTAAAAATTCGGCTTTGCGTAGCCAGTTGAGTGAGCGCACAGAATATTCAGTAATAGCAGAATCAACTTTTTTCTCGTAGCTGATCTTTTGCTTGGGTGCATGGGCTGTCTTACTGTTTTTGGATTTTCCTCTGCTGTGGTGCATAACTCAACTTCAATAAATGATCTACAAAGAAACATTATAAAGGAAGTCGCACAGGCAAGCGAACTTTGCTTTGCAATGCTATTGCAACTTAATCCATCAGGTTAATTAAACCGATTGGAGAAACAGTACTAAAATGAGATTGGTTAGATGGGGTGAGCACATCGGCCAGGGTATATTGGTTCAGGCTTTGGTAAAACTGTTCCAGCGCATGGTCGAGAATACCTTTTAAACCACAATTGCTACGCAGTACGCAGGGTGGGGTATTACATTCGACAATCACATGATTTTCACCCTGCAAGCTAAGCACGATCTCACCGAGTTTTAGATTTAGTGTAGTAGGATTTAAGCGGATGCCGCCGCCTTTACCGCGTGTGGCAATAATCCAGTCTTGTTTCGACATGAAATGCACAATCTTCATTAAATGATTTTGTGACACATACAAATCTCGCGCAATTTCCGCAATCGTATACGGCGTATCTCGCGGCTGGGAGATGTACATTAAAATACGCAAAGCATAGTCGGTAAATTTGTTTAATTGCATGATCGCACTAATATCTTTAAGAATTAAATAGATAAGGGCTAGTCTAGCATAACCAGACTAGCCCCACCTATTCAGCTTGAAGCGAGGGCTTAGTGGTGAACCCCACCTGTACCAAATGCTTCACTATGAATATTTTCAGCAGGAATACCGCGGGCAACGAGTGCTTTTTGCTGTTCTGCCATAAATGGCATTGGGCCGCAAAGGTAGTAATCGGCATTGACTGGTAACAGCGCTGCATCAACTGTACTCAGATCCAGACGACCTGCTACATCATAATCCTCACCCAGTTTGTCAGCTTGATGTGGAAATTCATAAGCAGTAAGGGTGCTTAAGCGCGGATATTTTGCTTTCAGGTCATGAATATGCTGGTGCATCGCATGAACCTGTTTGCTACGGCAAGCATGGATAAAGGTCACAGGTTGTGGCATATCCAGAGTCACCAGCTGGTTCAGCATCGCGATCATTGGCGTCAGGCCAACACCACCACTGATAAACACATTACGTTTAGCTGGATCGATCAGGTAGAAGTTACCTGTTGGTGCAGATACTTCAATTTCTGAACCTTCCGGCAAACCATGTAGAGTGTTAGACACCCAACCTGCAACTTGATCTGCGCCATTGCCCGGTTCACGTTTAACTGAAATACGCAAATAGTCTGCTTGAGGGCTGGTTGAAAGCGTATATTGACGCGGCTGTTTTAAGCCAAGTTCTTCTACGAATACACGAACTGAAATATATTGACCGGCTTCATATTTCGGTAAATCACCACCATCGACCGGTTGTAGATAGATTGAAGTAATCTCGTCACTTTCCACTACTTTTTGGGCAATTTTGAAATTGCGCCAGCCTAACCAGCTACCTTTGGTTTGCTGATGCTGCTCATAGATCGTTTTTTCAGTGCTGATGAACAAGTCAGCCAATTGACCATAAGCTGTAGCCCAAGCATCAATTAATGGATCTTCCATCGGGATGCTTAATACTTCACTAATAGAATGCAGCAGGTTTTCACCCACAATATTATAGTCTGGCGCTTGAATGTTTAAGCTCACGTGTTTATGTGCGATCAGCTCAACCACAGGTAAAAGTACAGATGGGTCTTCAATATTTTCGGCATAGGCCAATACAGCGCCGGCAAGGGCTTGCGCCTGTGCACCACTGCGTTGGTGACCCATATTAAACGTTTCTTTAAGGGCAGGGTTGTTGCCTAACATGCGGTTATAAAAATAGCCCGTGAGTGCCACACCATTTTCGCGGAGTACAGGCACTGTTGCTTTTACAAGGTCAATTTGCTGCGGAGTCATGTTTGATCTCTCATGGCTGTTTATTTATAAGATGTATTTAAAATACATCTTAAAGCATGCCTTGTAAATACATCTTTTAATAAAACCATAAAAAAATTATGGGATATCTGAATATCCCATAATTTTAAAAATCTTGATAGGAATAAATCGTGCTATTTTCACTGAAAAAGCAGTCATGAAACTCGCGGACAATTCTCCCCGGTATCATCTCCGAGCCTGCGTGCGCAGTTTGATAAATCGATCAGTATCTTTTATGAACTCTTCAGGTTGCCTAAGTCGCGTGTTCTAATTCCTTTTGTTGCTCACCGGTTAGAGGTCACTGTTCCTTGGCTTGCTGTTTTGCAAATTCTGCTTGTTTGGCATTTTTTGAGGTTCGGCCACTTGGGTTTTGCAGCATTTCAAAAGCACTATTCCGATCGACACTCTGTTCATAAATAAGAGTGACTGTTTTTTTAGTTTCAGTTAAACCGACAAGCAGACCATGCCGACTGGTAAGCTGTGAGCATAAGACAATGTCTTGCATGGTATTTGTGGTTTTTTAGTAATACCAAATAGTGTTCACCTAACTTTTCCTATTGTTTATCATTCATTTTTAGGCTTTTTCATGTGTTCTAGGGCGTACTGGATATCTTGAATCAAATCTTGCGGATGTTCCAGTCCGATACAGAAGCGAACCAGAAAGCCATGTTTTAAATGTGAATGTTCCAGTACACGCATGTCTTTTAAGTTATAGAGCATGACCAGGCTGACAGGGCCACCCCAGCTAAAGCCGAGCTTAAACAGGTTTAAGCTGTCACAGAAATTGCGAATATCTTGCAGCTTATAAGAATGATCAAAAATCACGCTAACCAGGCCGGCACTTTGACCTGTCTTGCAAATATCTTTCCAGTATTGATGTCCAGCGCAATCTGGATCGGCTGGATGTAAAACTTGAACAAGCTCAGTTTGCTGTTTGAGCCACTTCATTAAAGTCAGTGCGCTTTCGGACTGATGCTGATAACGCAGTTGCATCGAAGCCAGACTGCGTTGTACCTGCGCCACATCATCACCAGAAACACTAATGCCCTGAATGGCATGGGTACGGAACAGTTTGTGATGCAGGGTTTTATCTCGTGTAACAACTGAGCCCATCAAGATGTCGCCACCACCGCTTGGATATTTGGTCAGGGCATGAACCGTGATATCGACACTTAAATGCTCTTCGCCAAAATCAAAAGCATTAAAAGCCAGACCTGCGCCCCAGGTATTATCCAGCGCCGTCAAAATATGATGTGCCTGGGCTTTTTTGATTAAACCGACCAGATCTGGAAACTCCAGTGTGACTGAACCGGCTGCTTCCAGCCAAAGCAGTTTTGCTTTTTCACTTGGTGTAAAGGTTTCGACCTCAAGCGGGTTATACACTTTGACCGCAATGCCATAACGCGTTTCCAGATTGCGCAGATGTTCCATGTTTGGGCCATAGATGTTATCGGCAACCCAGACTTCATCACCTTGGCTCAAGAAACAAGAATTCACCAGGTTAATGGCGGATAAACCGCTCGGCGCAAGTAGGCAGTATTCACCGCCTTCAATTTGCGCGATGTTATCGCCTAAGGTAAATGTCGTGGGTGTGCCATGGGTGCCGTAGCTATAGTCATAAGCATCGGTCCAGTGGCGATTAAATAGCGCATCAGTATTCTCAAAAATAATGGTCGATGCACGAAACAGGGGAGGTTGAACCGTAGAAATGGATTGAGGGGCTTTTCGTGGTGCATGAATCAGGGTGGTTTGAGCGTTTTTTTTCACGTGAATGCCCTTAAATGTAATCAAATATTACCTTAGCTTAAGAGAATCTGTGACTCACTGCCAGTTCGGTTGTGAATTGTTAAAAAAATTGGTCCTTGAAAAAAGTTGGCTTCATTTTTGCAAAACCTAAAACTATCTAGCTAAAAAATAGGTTGAGGAGCATGAAGTCGCATTTAAAAGTGCATTATTTTCAGCATATTGCTGGTGAAGGCTATGGTAGTTGTCATGAGTTTTTAAAGCAGTATCAGGCGTACATTAGTGCGACTGAGTTTTTTGCTTTACCGTTGGATCGTCCTTTAGAGATTGAGGCTTTGCCAAGGGTTGAGGACGTCGATTTACTGATCATCATGGGCGGAACCATGAGTGTCAATGATGAGGCGAATTTCCCCTGGTTAAAGATAGAGAAACGCTGGTTGCGTCGTTATCTGTCACATGGCAAACCGGCAATCGGTTTATGCCTGGGTGGACAATTGATTGCCAATGCATTGGGGGCGGGCGTCAGTCGTAATCCTGAGCAGGAATTGGGCTGGGCCACGGTACACAAGGTAGCCAATCTACCGCAAGAATGTTTTAGCTTACCCGAACAGTTCAATATTCTGCAATGGCATAGTGAAAGCTTTGAAATACCCAAAGGGGCAGTGCATCTGGCAGAAAACCAAGCCTGTCGTAATCAGATGTACCAGTTGGGTAAAAATGTGCTCGGTTTTCAGTTTCATCCAGAGAGTACTCCAGAAATCCTGTCTTTATTTTTGGAAGATGAGGAGCAGCTTGCACAATTTTCAGGAAAATATGTTCAGGATCTCTCTGAATTAAAAAAGACCCATAAAAATAAGTTTGTTGAAGGAAATCAGATATTAAATCGAGCTATAGAATATGTCTTGGCGAAAACTGCCCCGCATTCAGAAAATAAACTCTTGTTTTAGGGGGTAAATTGAAAACTTGGATAAAACCATAAAAGGGATTTGCTTATGCATTAAACAATGGCTATAATAAGCGACCCTTCGATAGGAAGGGGGTTAACTGCGAATAAAGTAGTTAACTATCGTTACAGTCGTGGCATCGATCACGACCTTAGTGATATTTCACTGCTCTTGACACTTACCCGTATTAAAGTGGGGTGAGATGCGTCAGGAGTGATTCTTTATATATTTGGCTTGGAGTTTACTGGTATGTCTAACCAGAGAATTCGTATCCGTCTTAAGTCTTTTGATCATCGCCTGATTGATCAATCTGCTCAAGAAATCGTAGAAACCGCAAAACGTACTGGAGCACAAGTGTGTGGTCCAATTCCAATGCCAACACGCATTGAACGTTTTAACGTTTTAACATCACCACACGTAAACAAAGACGCGCGTGACCAGTACGAAATCCGTACTTACAAGCGTTTGATCGACATCGTTCAACCTACAGACAAAACTGTAGATGCATTGATGAAGTTAGATCTTGCAGCTGGTGTTGATGTTCAGATCGCATTGGGTTAAGGCTTTCGGGTTAATTAACACTCTAAGTTAATTAGGCCGCTTTTTTAGAGGTTTATGCACATGGCTATTGGTTTAGTCGGTCGCAAGTGCGGTATGACACGTATCTTTACAGATGCTGGTGTTTCTGTGCCTGTTACAGTGATTGAGGTTGATCCTAACCGCATCACTCAAATCAAAACGCTTGAAACTGATGGTTATCAAGCGATTCAAATCACTACTGGTGAACGTCGCGAATCTCGCGTAACTAACGCTCAGAAAGGCCACTTTGCGAAAGCAGGTGTTGCAGCTGGTCGTCTAGTTCAAGAATTCCGCGCTACAGAAGCTGATCTTGAAGGTCGTGAAGTTGGTGGTACGCTTACCGTTGAATTGTTCCAGGTTGGTCAAGTTGTTGACGTAACTGGTCAATCTAAAGGTAAAGGTTTCCAAGGTGGTGTTAAGCGTTGGAACTTCCGTACGCAAGATGCAACTCACGGTAACTCGCTTTCTCACCGTGTTTTAGGTTCTACTGGTCAAAACCAGACTCCTGGTCGCGTATTCAAAGGCAAAAAAATGGCTGGCCATTTAGGTGCTGAACGCGTAACTACACAGGGTCTTGAGATCGTTGCTATCGACACAGAACGTTCAGTTCTTGTTGTTAAAGGCGCGGTTCCTGGTGCTACTGGTGGCGACGTAATCGTTCGTCCTACGATCAAGGCCTGAGGGGAAATAACGTGAATTTAAATACTGTTTCCGGCTCTGCTGTTGAATTATCAGAAGTTGCGTTCGGTCGTGAATTTAATGAAGCTCTTGTTCACCAAGTGGTTACAGCTTATTTAGCTGGTGGCCGTCAAGGTTCAAAAGCTCAGAAATCACGTGCAGACGTTTCTGGCGGTGGCCGCAAGCCATTCCGTCAAAAAGGTACTGGCCGTGCTCGTGCTGGTTCTATTCGTAGCCCAATCTGGGTTGGCGGTGGTAAAACTTTTGCTGCTCGTCCACAAGACTGGTCTCAAAAAGTAAACCGTAAAATGTACCGCGGTGCTATGCAATGCATCATGGCTGAACTTGTTCGTCAAGATCGCCTAATTTTAGTTGATGAGTTTGCTGTTGCAGCTCCAAAAACTAAAGAATTGCTTGCAAAGCTTAACGACTTGAATGCAACTCGTGCATTGATCGTTACCGATGCTGTTGATGAGAACTTGTATCTTGCTGCACGCAATATTCCACACGTAGATGTGGTTGATGCTGCTGCAATCGATCCTGTTAGCTTGATTGCGTTCGACAAAGTTGTTATGTCTGTAGCTGCTGCTAAGAAAATTGAGGTAGAACTCGGATGAACAACGAACGTATCTATCAAGTCCTGCAAGGACCTGTATTCTCAGAAAAAGCACAAGTTTTAGGTGAAACTGCTGGTGTTCAAGTGTTTAAAGTTGCTATCAATGCAAACAAGCTTGAAATCAAAAAAGCAGTGGAACAACTCTTTGGTGTAGAAGTTGTTAAAGTTAACACGACTATCACTAAAGGTAAGTCTAAACGCTTTGGTAAAACATTAGGACGTCGTTCTGATGTTAAAAAAGCATACGTCACCCTGAAAGCTGGCCAAGATGTTGAAATGGCTGACTTGGGCGATACCGCTGAAAGCACAGCGGAATAAGGACGAGAATTATGCCTATTCAAAAATGTAAGCCAACGTCTCCAGGACGTCGCTTTGTAGAGAAAGTGGTTCATGATCACCTTCACAAAGGCGCACCGTACTCTCCGTTGGTTGAAGCTAAAAAACGTACTGGCGGCCGTAACAACAACGGTCACATCACGACTCGTCACGTTGGTGGCGGTCATAAGCAGCACTACCGTCTAGTTGACTTTAAGCGTAACAAAGATGGTATTCCTGCAACTGTAGAGCGTATCGAATACGATCCTAACCGTACTGCACACATTGCACTTGTATTGTATGCTGATGGTGAACGTCGTTATATCATCGCTCCTAAAGGCCTTCGCGCTGGCGATAAAGTACAGTCTGGTAACGATGCTCCAATTCGTCCAGGTAACTGCTTGCCGCTTCGCAACATGCCAATCGGTTCTACTCTTCACAACATCGAACTTAAAATCGGTAAAGGCGCGCAGATTGCTCGTTCAGCTGGTACTTCAGTTCAGCTGTTGGGTCGTGACGGTTCTTACGCTATCGTTCGTCTACGTTCAGGCGAGATGCGTAAAATTCACGTTGAATGTCGCGCTGTGTTAGGTGAAGTATCTAACTCGGAAAGCAACCTTCGTTCGCTTGGTAAAGCTGGTGCATCGCGCTGGCGTGGTGTTCGTCCTACCGTTCGTGGTATGGCAATGAACCCGGTTGACCATCCGCACGGTGGTGGTGAAGGGCGTAACAAAGGTATTCAACCTGTAAGCCCATGGGGTCAAAAAGCTAAAGGGTACAAGACACGTACCAATAAGCGTACGACTAAGATGATCATTCGCGACCGTCGCGTTAAGTAACAAGTAAAGGAATCTGACAATGCCTCGTTCTCTGAAAAAAGGCCCATTCGTCGATGCGCACTTGTTCGCTAAGGTTGAAGCGGCTATCGCGGCTAATAACCGTAAGCCGATCAAAACTTGGTCGCGTCGTTCGATGATCCTACCGGATTTTGTTGGTTTAACAATTTCTGTACACAATGGCCGTAACCACGTTCCTGTGATCGTTTCTGAACACATGGTTGGTCACAAGCTTGGTGAATTTGCACCAACTCGTACCTATCGCGGTCACGGTGTTGACAAGAAATCTAAACGTTAATGGGTGCTATGATGGAAGTAACTGCTAAATTACGCGGTGCCGCTATCTCGGCACAAAAAGCTCGTTTGGTTGCAGATCTTATCCGCGGCAAATCTGTTGCGCACGCGCTTAACATCCTTAACTTCAGCAACAAAAAAGCTGCAGTTCTAGTTAAGAAAGCGTTGGAATCTGCGATTGCAAACGCTGAACACAATAACAGTTTAGATGTAGACGACCTTAAAGTTTCTACGATCTACGTTGATGAAGGCATGAGCCTGAAACGTATTATGCCACGTGCTAAAGGCCGTGCAGATCGTATTACTAAGCGTACTTGTCACATCACCGTTAAGGTAGGGGTTTGATATGGGTCAGAAGGTTCATCCAATCGGTATCCGCCTAGGTGTTGTGAAACGTCATAACGCTAACTGGTATGCGAATCCGAAACAATACGCTGAATACTTGCTTAAAGATCTTCAAGTTCGTGAGTTTTTAATCAAAAAACTTAAAAACGCGATGATCAGCAACATTCTTATCGAACGTCCTACAGGCGCTGCTAAAGTAACTATTAGCACTGCTCGTCCTGGTATCGTAATCGGTAAAAAAGGCGAAGATATTGAGAAACTACAACGCGAATTAACATCTATCATGGGTGTTCCTGCGCAAGTAAGTATCAATGAAATTGATCGTCCAGACTTAGACGCGCGTCTAGTTGCTGAAGCAATTGCTTCTCAATTGGAAAAACGTGTAATGTTCCGTCGTGCTATGAAGCGTGCGGTACAAAACACAATGCGTGCTGGTGCTAAAGGTATCAAAGTAGAAGTTTCAGGCCGTTTAGGTGGTGCTGAGATTGCTCGTACTGAGTGGTATCGTGAAGGTCGTGTACCTCTACATACGCTTCGTGCAGATATCGACTATGCGACTATGCGTGCTGAGACTACTTACGGTACGATCGGTGTTAAAGTTTGGATCTTCCGCGGTGAGATCTTGGGCGGCATGAAACAAGTCATGAACCCAGCTCCAGCAGAAGAACGTCCAGCTAAACGCGGTCGTGGTCGTGGTGAAGGTCAAGAGCGTCGTGGTCGTCGCAATGATCGTTCTGCTGAAAAAGGAGAATAATCCATGTTGCAACCTAAGCGTACTAAATTCCGTAAAGTGCAGAAAGGCCGTAACACTGGTCTAGCACACCGCGGTAGCACAGTATCTTTCGGTACTATTGCACTTAAATCAGTTGAACGTGGTCAAATGACTGCGCGTCAAATTGAAGCAGCGCGTCGTACAATTAGCCGTCGTATTAAGCGTGGTGGTAAGATCTTTATCCGTGTATTCCCGGACAAGCCGATTACTTCTAAGCCGCTTGAAGTGCGTATGGGTAAAGGTAAAGGTTCTGTGGAATATTGGGTTTGCCAAATCAAACCAGGTAAAGTCTTGTACGAAATTGATGGTGTTAACGAAGAATTGGCTCGCGAAGCGTTTACGCTTGCAGCAGCTAAGCTTCCGTTTAAAACCGCTATCGTGACTCGGACGGTAATGTAATGAAAACTAAAGATCTACGTGAAAAGTCGGTAGAAGAGTTGACAGCTTTGCTTGATGAGCAACAGCTTAACCAATTCCGTCTTCGTATGGCGAAAGCAACTGGTCAATTGGGTAAATCGCATGAAGTTGCACTTACTCGTCAGACGATTGCTCGTATTAAGACCCTCCTTACCGAAAAACAGGGGAACGGACAATGAGTGATAAAACAGTCCGCACGTTAACTGGCAAAGTTGTAAGCGACAAGATGGATAAATCTATCGTTGTTCTTATTGAACGCCAAGTTCAACACCCGTTGTATGGCAAATTAATCCGCCGTTCAACAAAATTACATGCTCATGATGAGAACAACACAGCGAAAGCTGGTGATGTTGTAACCATTAAAGAAAGCCGCCCAATTTCTAAAACTAAGTCTTGGACTCTAGTTGAAGTTGTTGAAGCAGCTGCTGAGTAATTAACGTTCTTGTTGCATCATCGGTCAATTTCGAGTACTCTTTGAGCCTTTCGAAATTTCGACCGGTGTTGCTCGGTTTTGGAGTAGGGCAATGATTCAGACCGAAACTATGCTCGACGTAGCAGACAACAGTGGTGCACGCCGCGTACAATGTATTAAAGTACTTGGTGGCTCGCATCGTCGTTATGCTTCTGTTGGCGACATTATTAAAGTTACTGTAAAAGAAGCAATTCCACGCGCACGTGTTAAAAAAGGTGACGTGATGAATGCAGTTGTGGTTCGTACAAAATTCGGTATCCGTCGTGCAGACGGTTCAGTGATTCGTTTCGACGATAACGCTGCTGTTATTTTGAACACCAACAAAGCGCCGATTGCAACTCGTATTTTCGGACCAGTGACTCGTGAACTTCGTACTGAACAGTTCATGAAAATTATTTCATTGGCTCCTGAAGTTCTATAAGAGGCGATCATGGCTAAGATTAAAAAAGGCGATCAAGTAATTGTGATCGCAGGTAAAGAAAAAGGCAAACAGGGTACTGTTCTGTCTGTTTCTAATGACCGTGTTAAGGTTGAAGGCCTTAACTTGGTGAAGAAGCACCAAAAGCCGAACCGTGCTACAGGCGCTGAAGGTAGCGTTGTAACTCAGGAAGCTTCGCTTCATATTTCAAACGTGGCAGTTTTTAATGCTACAACCCAAAAGGCTGACCGTGTTGGTTACCAAGTGATTGATGGCGTGAAAACTCGCGTATTCAAATCAAATGGTGAATCAGTGGCGGTAGCGAAGTAATAGGTTGATATAGGCCATGGCCAGACTTAAAACACGTTACAATGACGAACTTAAAGCTCAGTTATTAGAGACTTTAGGCGTTAAAAATGTGATGGAAATTCCTCGCATCACTAAAATCACGATCAACATGGGTGTTGGCGCAGCTGCTGCTGACAAAAAACTCCTTGATGGTGCTCTTTCAGATATGCAAGCTATCGCTGGTCAAAAACCAGTACTTACGTTAGCTCGTAAATCAATCGCTGGTTTTAAAATCCGTGATGGTTGGCCGATCGGTTGTAAAGTTACTTTACGCGGCGAACGTATGTACGAATTCTTAGACCGTTTGATCTCGATTGCGATCCCTCGTATCCGTGACTTCCGTGGTTTCTCTGCGAAATCATTCGACGGTCGTGGTAACTACTCAATGGGTCTTAAGGAACAGATCATGTTCCCTGAAATCGATTTTGACAAGATTGATCGTATTCGTGGTATGGACATTACCATTACTACGACTGCTCGCACCGATGACGAAGGCCGTGCGCTTATGCGTGCATTCGGCTTCCCGTTCAAATAAGAGGTCGATATGGCTAAGAAAGGTATGATTAATCGCGAATTGAAACGCGAAGCTACTGTTGCTAAATACGCTGCAAAACGTGCTGAATTAAAAGCTGTTATTGCAAACGTAAATGCATCAGACGAAGAACGTTTCGAAGCGATGATGAAATTGCAAGCATTACCACGTAATGCATCTCCAGTACGTCTACGTAACCGTTGTGGTTTAACTGGTCGTCCGCATGGCTATTTCCGTAAGTTCGGCTTAAGCCGTAACAAATTACGTGAAACAGTAATGCAAGGTGATGTACCTGGCGTTGTTAAGGCAAGCTGGTAAGGAGCACTATAAATGAGTATGCAAGATACCGTTGCCGACATGCTAACACGTGTTCGTAACGCACAAATGGCGAAGAAACAAACTGTTTCTATGCCTAATTCTAAGTTGAAAGTTGCAATTGCTAACTTACTTCAACAAGAAGGTTACATTTCTAACGTAGAAGTTGCGGAAGCTGAAGGCAAACCAACTTTAACAATTACGTTAAAATATTTTGAAGGCAAGCCAGTGATTGACACTGTGAAACGCGTAAGCCGTCCAGGTCTACGTCAGTATCGCGGTAAAGATGCACTTCCAAGCGTTAAGCAAGGTTTAGGTATTGCAATTGTTTCTACAAGCAAAGGCATCATGACTGATCGCGCTGCACGTGCTGCAGGCGTTGGTGGTGAAGTTATTGCTTTTGTTTCTTAATAGGTGATTCCTCATGTCTCGTGTGGCTAAAGCCCCAGTAACTGTACCGAATGGTGTAACAGTTACTCAGAACGGCCGGCAGGTCGAAGTGAAAGGCACTAAAGGTACATTGTCTTTCAACCTGCATGCGCTGGTCGAGCTTAAACAGGAAGACGGTACTCTGGCTATTGCTCCAGTACAAGAGTCGAAAGACGCTTGGATGCAAGCTGGTACTGCTCGCGCTGTGCTTAACAACCTTGTAAAAGGTGTTAGCGAAGGTTTCGAACGTAAGTTACAGCTTATCGGTGTTGGTTATAAAGCTGCGGTTAAAGGTGATGTTGTTCATCTTAACCTTGGTTTCTCTCACCCGATCGATTATGCACTTCCTGCAGGTGTAACTGCTGAAACTCCAACTGCAACTGAAATCGTACTTAAATCTGCTGACAAAGCAGCTTTAGGTCAGGTTGCTGCAGATATCCGTGGTTACCGTCCACCAGAGCCGTATAAAGGCAAAGGTGTTCGTTATTCTGACGAAGTTGTACTTCGTAAAGAAGCTAAGAAGAAATAAGGCGCGAGGTTCTTATGAACGAAAAGAAACAATCCCGTTTGCGTCGTGCGAAAAGCACACGCTTGCACATCCGTGCATTGGGTGCGACTCGTTTGTGTGTAAACCGCACTCCGCGTCACATCTATGCTCAAGTTATCTCTGCAGATGGTGGCAAAGTATTAGCGCAAGCTTCTACTTTAGACGCTACTCTACGTGCAGGTACAACTGGTAACGTTGAAGCAGCTCAAAAAGTAGGTGCTTTAATCGCAGAACGCGCTAAAGCAGCTGGTGTTACTAAAGTTGCATTTGACCGTTCTGGTTTTAAATATCATGGTCGTATCAAAGCCTTGGCTGATGCTGCTCGTGAAAACGGCTTGGAGTTCTAATCATGGCTAAAGTTGAACAAAACGAAGGTCTTGTTGAAAAGCTGGTTGCCGTTGATCGTGTAGCCAAAGTTGTTAAGGGTGGTCGTATCTTCTCTTTCACAGCATTAACTGTTGTGGGTGATGGTAATGGTCGCGTAGGTTTTGGTCGTGGTAAAGCACGTGAAGTTCCAGCTGCTATCTCTAAAGCACTTGAAGCTGCTCGTCGCAACATGATTACTGTTGACCTTGTTGATGGTACGTTACAGCACCCAATTCATGCACGTCATGGCGCTAGTCGCGTATTCATGCAGCCTGCCTCTGAAGGTACAGGCGTAATTGCTGGTGGCGCTATGCGTGCAGTTCTAGAAGCTGTAGGTGTACGTAACGTTTTGACTAAATGCCGTGGTTCTACTAACGCTGCTAACGTAGTTAACGCAACTTTCAACGGTTTGCGTGATATGACTACTCCTGAGAAGGTTGCTGCGAAACGTGGTCTTTCAGTAGAACAAATTCAAGGGTAATCAATCATGAAAACGATTAAAGTTACCCAGACTAAATCTGCATCGCACCGCTTGAAAAATCATAAGCTGAGCCTGCAAGGTTTAGGTCTGCGTCGTATTGGTCATACTGTAGAAGTGCAAGATACGCCTTCTAACCGTGGTATGATCAACCAAGTCTACTATATGGTTAGTGTAGAGGAATAAGCCATGACTCTGCGTTTAAATACAATTGCACCTGCAGAAGGTGCTAAACGTGACAACCTTCGTGTAGGCCGTGGTATCGGTTCTGGCGTTGGTAAGACCGGTGGCCGTGGTGTCAAGGGTCAAAACTCACGTAAGAGCGGTGGTACTCGTCCAGGTTTCGAAGGCGGTCAAACAGCACTTTATCGTCGTTTGCCTAAATTCGGCTTCACTAGCCAATTGGCTTTGAAAACTGCTGAAGTACGTTTATCTGAGCTTGCTAAAGTGGAAGGCGACATCGTGTCTCTAGAAACTTTAAAAGCGGCGAACGTTGTACGTAAAGACATGATCCGTGCTCGTATCGTACTTTCTGGTGAAATTACTCGTGCATTCACTGTTCAAGGTGTTGCATTGACTAAAGGCGCTAAAGCTGCTGTTGAAGCTGCTGGCGGCAAAGTCGAGGAGTAATCCCCAGTGTCTATGACTCCTAGTTCTTCAGGTCATGTCAACATGATGAAAGGCCAACCATTTCATGTGAAATACCGTGAAATTATTCGTCGAATGATGTTTCTCATTGGTGCGTTGTTGGTGTTTCGGCTAGGAGCGCATATTCCAGTACCGGGCATCAATAATGCGGCCCTAGAAAACCTGTTTAATGCAAACCAAGGTACTATCCTTGGTTTGTTTAACATGTTTTCCGGTGGTGCATTAGAACGAATGTCTATTCTTGCTCTTGGGATCATGCCCTACATTTCTGCATCGATTATCGTGCAGCTGATGTCGACAGTGGTTCCTTCGCTGGAAGCTTTGAAAAAAGAAGGCGAGCAAGGCAAACGTAAAATAAATCAATACACACGACAAGGCACATTATTTCTGGCGCTTGTACAAGCAATCGGGATGTGTGCAGGCTTGATCAGTCAGGGGATTACCCTGAATACTGGTTTGGCTTTTTATATTCCTGCAGTAACCTCATTGGTTGCGGGAACCATGTTCTTGATGTGGTTGGGTGAGCAGATTACCGAACGTGGGGTGGGGAATGGTATTTCCATGATCATCTTCGCGGGTATTGTTGCCGGATTGCCTAATTTAATTATGCAATCTTTGTCATCTGTAGATAATGGCCAGACCAGCCTGATTGGCTTGGTAATTTTTGGTCTGTTGTCTCTGGGTGTTTTGGCAGCCATCGTGTTTATCGAGAAAGCGCAACGTCGTATTCCGGTCAACTATGCTCAAAAACAACAAGGTCGTCGTGTATTTACTGCACAACAGACACATTTGCCATTGAAAATTAATATGGCGGGTGTGATTCCGGCAATTTTTGCCAGCTCATTGCTGTTGTTCCCTGCGAGCTTAGGCCAGTGGGTGGGTAGTGCAGATCCGAATGCCGGATTTATTCAGCGTAGCCTGCAAGATGTAGCATTGGTATTGTCGCCTGGTCAGCCGTTGTATTTGGTGCTCTTTGGTGCGTTAATTATCTTTTTCTGTTACTTCTATACAGCACTGGTATTTAGTCCTAAAGAAGTGTCAGAGAACTTGAAACGCAGCGGAGCTTATGTGCCTGGTATACGTCCAGGTGAGCAAACTGCTCGTTACTTAGATCATATTCTCAGTCGTTTGACATTTATTGGCGCGATTTACATCACCGTCATTTGTTTGATGCCGATGGTGTTGCAAAGTTCATTTGGTATTCCATTCTATTTGGGTGGTACTTCTTTGCTGATTGTTGTGGTAGTAGTGATGGACTTTATGGCTCAGCTGCAGTCACACCTCACCTCGCACCAGTACGATAATCAAACGTTAATGAGAAAAACGACAGCTCATCCTAAGGGATAAGCGCACTTAGAGGTTTCATCATGAAAGTACAAGCTTCTGTTAAGAAAATTTGTGGTAGCTGTAAAGTTATCCGTCGTAATGGGGTTATCCGCGTAATTTGTAGCGCAGAACCTCGTCATAAGCAGCGTCAAGGTTAATCTGATTAAGACCTGTTGATTTCTGTAGGCGAATTGGGTTATTATCCGCCCCTCAAGATTTTTGTGGGGCGGTTGATTATCTACTGCCTTTTTGGAGAAAATTGAATGGCTCGTATTGCCGGTGTAAACATTCCGGATAACAAGCACGCTGTTATCTCTCTAACGTATATCTTTGGTATTGGTCGCCATACTTCAAAAGCTATTTTAGCTGCTGCGGGTATTGCTCCAACGACTAAGATCCGTGAATTAGATGACGCTCAGCTTGATGCGATTCGTGCAGAAGTTGCTAAGGTTCCGACCGAAGGTGATTTACGTCGCGAAATTTCCATGAACATTAAACGTTTAATGGATTTAGGCTGCTATCGCGGTCTTCGTCATCGTCGCAGCTTGCCTGTCCGCGGTCAACGCACCAAAACTAACGCTCGTACCCGTAAAGGTCCGCGCAAACCTATTAAGAAATAAGATTTCTGGAAGCTAAAAGATGGCTAAAGATACTCGCGCACGCAAGAAGGTCACTCGTACCGTCTCTGAAGGTGTCGCACACATTCACGCTTCTTTTAATAACACCATTGTGACTATTACCGATCGTCAAGGTAATGCACTGGCTTGGGCCACTTCAGGTGGACAAGGCTTCCGTGGATCACGTAAATCAACTCCGTTCGCTGCTCAGGTAGCTGCTGAAGTTGCTGGTAAAGCTGCTTTAGACTACGGTTTGAAAAACTTGGACGTCCTTGTAAAAGGTCCTGGTCCTGGTCGTGAATCTGCGGTTCGTGCTTTAGGTGCAGTGGGTTATAAAATTAACAGCATTACCGATGTGACGCCAATCCCGCACAACGGTTGCCGTCCACCTAAAAAACGTCGCGTGTAAGGAGAAACATTCATGGCTCGTTATATTGGTCCAAAATGCAAACTCTCTCGCCGCGAAGGGACAGACCTGCAACTTAAATCAGGCGTTAAACCGTTTGATGTAAAAACTAAAAAACACGCTAAAGCTCCTGGCCAACATGGTGGAGCTCGTGGCGGTAAACAGTCTGAGTACTCACTACAATTACGTGAAAAACAAAAAGTACGTCGTATGTACGGTGTTTTAGAGCGTCAATTTAGTAACTACTACAAAGAAGCTGCTCGTGTTAAAGGCGCAACTGGTGAAAACTTGTTGAAGCTACTTGAAAGCCGTCTTGATAACGTTGTTTATCGTATGGGTTTCGGTTCTACTCGCGCAGAAGCTCGTCAGTTAGTATCTCACCGCAGCATCACTTTGAATGGCCGTCGTGTTAACATTGCGTCTATCCAAGTTAAAGCGGGTGATGTGATCGCAGTTCACGAAGGCGCTAAACAACAATTACGTATCAAAAACGCAATTGAATTAGCAACTCAACGTGGCATGCCTTCTTGGATGGAAATCGACCATTCTAAATTAGAAGGTACGTTCAAAGCTGCACCGGATCGTTCTGATTTACCTGCTGAAATCAACGAAAGCTTGATTGTAGAATTGTATTCTAAATAATCCTTGAGGAAGCAATATGACGCGTACTGCAAATGAGTTTCTAACTCCGCAAGCGATCAAGGTCGAAGCGGCAAGCGGGACCTCGGCAAAAGTTATTCTAGAACCTTTAGAGCGTGGCTTTGGTCATACTCTGGGTAATGCTTTACGTCGCATCCTTCTTTCTTCTCTACCTGGCGCAGCTGTGGTAGAAGTTGAGATTGAAGGGGTCGAGCACGAGTACAGTACTTTGGAAGGCTTGCAGCAGGACATCGTCGAGCTCTTGCTGAACCTAAAAGGATTGTCGATTAAGCTGTTCGATCAAAATGAAGCATACTTAACATTAGAGAAACAAGGTGCAGGCGACGTAACTGCGGCTGACCTTCGTTTACCTCATAATGTTGAAGTGGTTAACCCTGAACATTTGATCGGTACTTTAAGTGCCTCAGGCTCATTGAAAATGCGTCTGAAAGTTGCTCAAGGTCGTGGCTACGAGACTTCTGATTCACGCTTCCCAGAAGGCGAAACTCGCCCAGTGGGTCGCTTGCAGTTAGATGCTTCTTATAGCCCAATCAAACGTGTGTCTTATACAGTGGAAAACGCTCGTGTAGAACAACGTACTGACCTTGACAAATTGGTCATTGATCTTGAAACCAATGGTACTGTAGATCCTGAAGAAGCAATCCGTAAAGCGGCAACAATCTTGCAACAACAAATTGCAATCTTTGTTGACCTTCAGAAAGATCAAGCACCTGTGGCTCAAGAGCCGCGTGAAGAAGTTGACCCAATCTTGCTTCGCCCAGTAGATGATCTAGAGCTAACTGTTCGTTCTGCTAACTGTTTGAAAGCAGAAAACATTTACTACATTGGTGATCTTGTACAGCGTACTGAAGTTGAGTTGCTTAAAACTCCTAACTTGGGTAAAAAATCGCTTACTGAGATCAAAGATGTTCTGGCTTCTAAAGGCTTACAACTCGGCATGCGTTTAGAGAACTGGCCACCGGCTAGTCTCCGTATGGACGATCGTTTCGCCTATCGTAGCCGTTAATTAAGTAGGACTATCACCATGCGTCATCGTAATAGTGGTGTGAAATTAGGCCGTACAAGCAGCCATCGTAAAGCGATGTTCCAAAACATGGCTAACTCTTTGTTCGAGCACGAGTTGATCAAAACAACTGTGCCTAAAGCGAAAGAGTTACGTCGTGTAGCTGAGCCTTTAATCACTTTAGCTAAAAACGATACAGTAGCAAACCGTCGTTTGGCGTTTGCTCGTACTCGTTCAGCAGCAACTGTTGGTAAATTATTTACCGTTCTTGGCCCTCGTTACAAAGAGCGTAACGGCGGTTATCTACGTGTTCTTAAAGCGGGCTTCCGTGCAGGTGATGCTGCACCGATGGCTTACGTTGAGCTAGTAGATCGCGAAGTTAACTAATTTCGTGAAGAATAACGCAAGTTGTTCGAAAAGGTCGGTTGAATAAACCGGCCTTTTTTAATGTCTGAAATTTATTTTCAGGTATTTGCATCATGCAGAACTAATCTGGCCTGAAAAGATAAAAAAATAATGGCTTTTTATCAAACTTGACATTGTGTATTGTCAATTTTGTGATTTAATAAAAACAGATAGTATCGCTTAGGTAAAAGAACAATATGGAAAAGCAAATCGATATTTTAATTGTGGGTGCGGGGATCTCGGGAATTGGTCTGGCAGCGCATCTTTCTAAACATTGTCCGCAGCGCTCATTTGAAATTATTGAGCGACGTGCCAGCATTGGCGGAACCTGGGATTTATTTAAATATCCGGGAATTCGTTCTGATTCGGATATGTCGACCTTTGGTTTTAATTTTAAACCTTGGAAAAAAGCCAGTGTACTTGCCGATGGCGCTTCGATTAAGGGTTATCTGGCCGAAGTAGTAGATGAATTTAATCTGGAATCGAAAATTCATTATCAACACCGTGTGTTAACCGCCAACTATGATTCTATGGCCTGCAAATGGTCAGTAGAGATTGAGGATGAACACGGCAAGAAGCAGATCTGGATTGCGAATTTCGTACTGAGTTGTACCGGTTATTACAACTATGACCAAGGTTTTCAGCCCGAGTTTCCAAATCAGGAGGCTTTTAAAGGTCAATTCATTCATCCGCAGCATTGGCCGGAAAATTTAGATTATCAGGGCAAAAAAGTGGTGATCATTGGTAGTGGTGCCACCGCGATTACTTTAGTTCCAGCGATGGTCAAAGGCGGCGCCGGGCATGTGACCATGTTACAGCGTTCTCCGACCTATATCGCTTCAGTGCCCTCTATTGATATGATTTATGCAAAGATGCGGCAGTATCTACCAGAAGATGTGGCCTATAAAATTACCCGTGCCCGGAATATTGGCATGCAGCGCGGAATTTATGCCTTGGCACAAAAACAGCCAAAACTGTTAAAAACGCTGTTACTTAAATCCGTGCAGTTTCAGCTCAAAGGTAAAGTGGATATGAAACACTTTACCCCGAATTATGAGCCGTGGGATCAGCGCCTATGCGTGGTGCCGGATGGTGATCTGTTTAAAATTTTACGTGAAGGGCAGGCATTAGTTGTAACGGATCAGATCGAAAGCTTGACTGAAACTGGCATTCAGCTGAAATCGGGTCAACATCTGGAGGCAGATATTATCGTTTCAGCCACAGGCTTAAATATCCAGATTCTTGGTGGAATTCAGGCGACGATTGATGGTCAACCTGTCGATACCTCACAACATATGCTGTATAGAGGCATCATGGTTAGTGATGTGCCGAATATGGCGCTAATTATTGGTTATATCAATGCCTCTTGGACTTTAAAAGTGGATATTGCCGCTGAGTACATTTGCCGTTTGCTGAACTATATGGATCAGCAGGGCTATGCTGAAGTCATCGCTCAGGGTGATCAGACTGAATTTCTAGAGGATACTGTGATGGGTAGTCTCAGTTCGGGCTATATTGCCCGTGCTGCAGATGTGATGCCAAAACAAGGTAAACATGCACCGTGGAAAGTCAGCAACAATTATCTTGCAGATCGTAAGGAACTTAAACAGGCTTCGTTTGAAGATAGGGTGCTGAAATTTAAAAAAAACAGCAAGGCTCTCAAACATAAACCGCGTCTGGTCTCTTAAAGTCGGATATTGAACTAAAGAAAAAGGAGTCCTGAGTGACCACTGCTGTCCCATAGTTTGCTTTAAATAAAAAAAACCTGAGTCCTAACAGTTAAAATATGAGTGCAAACAAACACTTTAACGACCAGGATTCAGGTTTTGTCACATCAGAATACCGTATTTCATGA
>NZ_VOYD01000018.1:0-66840 GCF_013420435.1 Acinetobacter sp. YH01008 | reverse complement strand
CAATCTTGGCTCATCAATTTTCTGACAAATATTTCTCAAATAAACTTCGAGTCATTTCTACCATCAATCAATGAAAATAATTTCGATCGATCAACCAGTAAAAATCCACACAAGTTGTTCTTCATAATCTCTTAATGATCTTCTTGCTGATTCGTCACCAGCAAGCTAGGTCGGCTATATTACACTGAATTTCTAAAGTGTCAATCCGTAATTCAAATTAATTTGAACTTAACCAACAAAACCCAATCTTAACACCTCGTGCTAAGTTACTGTTTTATCAGAAGTTTTAATCTTCATCACTGCCGATGGATGTGCATTCTACAGCATTTCACACCCAACACAACCCCTATTTCTAAATAATTCAGCAAAAACCCAACGACTGTTTATTTATTCTACAAAAAGTGCAGGTTTCCCTATTTCCTGAGTAAAAAATATACATTCCAAGGAGGTTTATAGTGTTTATTTACTTATAAAAGATATTTCTGGTGGATTTCAGATTTATATTGTAATTCATCTTTTCTTTAGTAAGAAAAATATAGATATCAAGACTGATAAATTATTTATATTTCCCTTTTATATAAATGCTGAGGAACGCATACACTTCACCAAAATAAAATAGTATGAAAATGAGAATGCCTCAATATTCCCCCATCCTTAAACGCATCATAATCCTTCTTCAGCAAAAGACATAAAATAAAAAACCCATCTCACCTGCATAGCTATATTGAGTGAAAAATAAATTGATATAGAGATACAAGTGATTACATAAACAATTATTAAAAAGGCGACTATAAATAATATTGTGTATTTTTTATACTTATTAAATTTTAGGCATAAAAAAACCGCTTAACGCGGTATCTTTTATCTCGACCATCTTTAAGGAGATGGTCGGAGCAGTAGGATTCGAACCTACGACCCCCTGGTCCCAAACCAGGTGCACTACCAGGCTGTGCTATGCTCCGATTTCAACTTTAAAAGTTGGGGTGAATGACGGGATTCGAACCCGCGACAACTGGAATCACAATCCAGGGCTCTACCAACTGAGCTACATCCACCATCATTTTGATTCTTAACATCAAGCGACCAAATGGCGCGCCTGACAGGATTCGAACCTGTGACCATCCGCTTAGAAGGCGGATGCTCTATCCAACTGAGCTACAAGCGCGTTACTGATGCAAACATCATTTGCCTTGAAGAATTGGTCGGAGCAGTAGGATTCGAACCTACGACCCCCTGGTCCCAAACCAGGTGCACTACCAGGCTGTGCTATGCTCCGATTCATCTCAGCTTTCGTATCGAACATCGTTCGGTACGGTGTGCATTCTAGGCGTGACGCCCGGAGACGTCAACACCTATCTTAAAAAAAAACCTAAAAAACGCGCCAAGCGTTTATTTATCAAGCGCTTCAGACATTTTTTATACAAATTTTAACGTTTTAGTCCGGCACTAAAATTCAACATGCGATCTAGAGGCAGTTTTGCGCGTTCAGCCAGTACAGGATCGACATGTACTTCCTGATCCTTATGCTGTAATACATGCAAAATACCATCCAGCTCATTCATTGCCATCCACGGACAATGCGCACAAGAACGACAGGTTGCCCCTTCCCCCGCAGTTGGTGCCTCAATCAGGATTTTATCGGGAACTGCTTGCTGCATTTTATAGAAGATACCACGATCCGTAGCCACAACTAAACGCTGATGTGGCAAAGTCTGTGCGGCTTTAATCAGTTGCGAGGTACTGCCTACTGCATCGGCAATCTCGACTACAGACATGGGGGATTCCGGATGTACCAACACCGCAGCATCGGGATAGAGTGCTTTCATATTGACAATACCGCGTGAACGGAATTCTTCATGCACGATACAGGCACCATCCCAGAGCAACATTTCTGCACCGGTTTTGCTTTGGATATATCGGCCCAAGTGCTGATCCGGCGCCCAGATAATTTTTTCACCGAGACTATCCAGATGTTCAATAATTTCCACTGCACAGCTAGAAGTCACTACCCAATCGGCACGCGCTTTCACCGCTGCGGAAGTATTGGCATACACCACCACGGTATGATCGGGGTGCGCATCGCAAAAAGCTGTAAATTCATCAACCGGACAACCAAGATCCAGTGAACAGGTTGCTTCCAGGGTTGGCATCAGCACGGTTTTATCTGGAGATAAAATTTTTGAGGTTTCACCCATAAATTTCACTCCTGCCACCACCAACGTAGAGGCTGGATGATCGCGACCAAAACGTGCCATTTCCAGAGAATCCGAAACACAACCACCGGTCAACTCAGCCAGTTCTTGCACTTCAGGATCGCAATAATAATGCGCCACCAAAACGGCATCCTGTTTTTCCAGTTCAGCCTTGATTTGTGCAAATTTGTCTAATTTTTCCTGCTGGCTCATTTGATGTTCTTGAGGAACGCCTAAACGATCTAAATGCGCCTGCACAATCGACTTTGCTTCATTGGCTATTAATTTGGTCGCACTATTCATAACAACTTTTACTCTATCCTAATTATCCGTTATGACACGGACATTTACCCTACACCCTAATCACAATTGGCAAAATGCCATTTTTGACCAGTCATTAAAAATCATAAGATATAAAAAAAGCCCCACAACGGAGGCTTTAGAAACGATCTGAATTATGAACGATAATCTGCATTAATCTTGACGTAATCATAAGACAGGTCACAGGTATAGACCGTGTCTTTCGCTGTACCACGTCCAAGATCAACACGAATCGTCATTTCAGCTTGGGCCATCACACCTGCACCAGCTGCTTCAGTATAGTCTGCCGCCGCACCACCATCTTTACAGATTTGTACATCATCTAACCAAACCTGAATTTTTGCAACGTCTAAATTCGGCACACCAGCATAACCAATCGCTGCCAGAATACGCCCCCAGTTTGGATCAGAAGCAAAAATCGCAGTTTTAACCAATGGCGAATGTGCAATGCTATAAGCCACATCACAGCATTCCTGAATATTAGCACCACCTTCTACCGCAACTGTAATAAATTTGGTGGCACCTTCACCATCACGCACAATCAGTTGCGCCAAGCGTTTCATGATACGCATTAACACATCAAGCACGACTGCATAACGTGGATCTTCAGTCGAAGTAATTTCAGCCCCCCCGCCTTGACCTGTGGCAATCAAGATGCAGGAATCATTGGTTGAAGTATCACCATCGATAGTAATGCGGTTAAACGACACATTTACTGTTTCTGTTAATAACTGCTGAACCAGTTCACGGCTGATTGGAGCATCGGTTGCCACATAACCCAGCATAGTCGCCATATTTGGACGAATCATGCCGGCACCCTTGGAAATACCGGTCATGGTATAGGTGACACCATCCAGCTCGAACTGCTCTGAAGCGCCTTTCGGTGTAGTATCTGTGGTCATGATTCCCGTTGCAGCATCGACCCAGGCATCATCACGCAATGAGTCTAGCGCAGGTTGTAAACCGCTGAGCAAACGCTCCATTGGCAATTGCTCGCCAATGACACCCGTAGAGAATGGTAAGACTTCAGCAGCCTGTACCCCTGCCAGTTCAGCCAGCTTGGCACAGGTGGCTTCTGCATTTGCCATGCCTGTAGGGCCGGTTCCTGCATTGGCATTGCCGGTATTGATCACCAGGTAACGCGGATTCCCTACCTGTAAATGCGCTTTAGATACATGCACAGGGGCTGCACAGAAGGCATTTTGAGTAAATACCCCTGCAACATTGGAGCCTGCAGCCAGTTCAAATATCACCAGGTCACGTCGGTTCTGATAGCGCACATAGGCTTCAGCCGAACCAATTTTAACCCCTTTCACCACATGCATCTGTGGCATAGATACGTCACCAACTGCCATTTTAAAGTCCAATATTGAAGTTTCGGAAAAATACAGCTTAGTTGATCTGCAACAAAAAATCGAGCCAAAGCCTGAGTCAGCTTGAGATTTATGATGGATTTTCACAATAAAAAACCAGTCATCAAGACTGGTTTCTGCATTTTAAAAAATCGGAGATTTTAATTTTTCGCAAGTTGCCCTGCTTCATTTAATAAAGCCTGCTTCGCTTGCTGCTGACTCGCGGCAGAAAGTGCCGGATTAGATGCCACAATACGATCTGCATTGGCCGCATTGGCCGGTGCGATCGCAGCGGTCTGCAACACAATCGGGCGATTCTGATTGGCAAAGGTATAACGAATCCCGGTACGCGGGCTGGCCACGGTCACTTGTTCATCTGTACGTTGTACTTGAGCTGTAGTAGAACCCACTGCTTGCTGAACTTTATCAAGTGTCGTGGTGGCTGCAGTTTCTGCAAAACTTAAAGCAGGCATGGCCAAAGCGGCAATCATGAGCGTTTTTAATACTTTTTTCATTCAGGTTATTCCACTTTTCGGTGTTGAATGAGCCATTAAATACCATTTAATCCGCAGGACTGCAAATAGTATTCAGTTTCTGAAAAATCTTTATACATAAAAAATCAGAGCCATGTGGCTCTGATTTTCAATATCGCTTAGATTCTGCCATGACACTGTTTATATTTCAGGCCTGAACCACATGGACAAGGTGCATTACGGCTTGCCGGCGCTTCAAAGACTGGCGCTACCGGATTTGCCTCAGCATTTTGTTCAGTCGTATTTTCATGTTCATCTACCAGTAAACCGTCGAACTCATCATGAGATAACTGCAAACGCATTGCCTCAGCCTGTGCCAGCTGCTGCGCTTCCATTTCAGCCAGCTCTTCAGGTGTTGGAACATGAATACGCGATAAATCTGTAACGACATCCGATTTGATGACACCCAGCATATTCACAAACAGGTTATAGGCTTCTTTTTTATATTCCTGCTCTGGATTTTTCTGTGCATAGCCACGTAAATGGATGCCCTGACGCAAGTAATCCATCGCTGCCAGATGTTCTTTCCAGTGACGATCCAGAGAATTCAGCATAAAGTGACGTTCAAGCGATGCTGCAGATTCCGCACCCATTTGTTCACGACGTGAACGGTAACGATTCAGTACTTCATCGCTAATACGCACCACCAATGCCTCTTCATCGAGACGACGGTCCTGTTCCAGCCATTGTGCGATAGGAAGATCCAGTGACATGTCTTCACGCAAGGCCAATTCCAGACCTTCAATATCCCACTGGTCATGAATCGACTCAGGCGGAATATAATTGGCAATTACACCCTGCATCACTTCACGGATCATTTCTTCAATATAATCTTGCAGCGAATTTTCTGCCAGAATGTCATCACGCTGACTATAAATAATCTTACGCTGTTCGTTATTCACGTCATCGTATTTCAGCAAGTTCTTACGAATATCGAAGTTACGTGCTTCGACTTTACGCTGTGCATTCTCAATCGAGCGAGACACCATTTTGTGTTCAATCGCTTCATCTTCCTGCAAGCCCATGGCACGCATCATACCCACCACACGGTCACCGGCGAAAATACGCATCAAGTCATCTTCAAGCGACAGGTAGAAACGCGATACACCCGGATCCCCCTGACGGCCTGCACGACCACGCAACTGGTTATCGATACGGCGTGATTCATGACGTTCAGAACCGATAATATGCAAGCCACCCGAATCCAGAACAGATTGATGATTAACATCCCATTCCGCTTTCAGACGCGCTTCGTCATCGCTTGTCGGATTTTCAATTTTGGCCAGCAATGCTTTCCAGTTACCACCCAGCAGAATATCGGTACCACGCCCCGCCATGTTGGTGGCAATGGTTACGGCACGCGGCGCACCAGCTTGCGCAATAATATCCGCTTCACGTTCGTGCTGTTTGGCATTCAGTACTTCGTGGGTAATGCCCGCAGCTTTCAGCTTATCGGATAGAATCTCAGATGCTTCGATGGTTGCCGTACCAATCAAGATTGGCGCAACACCGGCTTCATGCACACGCTGAATTTCTTGAATAATCGCGTTATATTTGCCTTCACGATTTAAATAGATTAAATCGTTCTGGTCATCACGGATCATTGGACGATGGGTCGGAATCAGCACCACATCCAGACCATAAATTTCTTTCATTTCCGCGGCTTCAGTATCAGCGGTACCGGTCATACCCGATAATTTTTTATACAGACGGAAATAGTTCTGGAAGGTTGTGGTTGCCAGGGTCTGGTTCTCTGGTTGAATTTCCAGACCTTCTTTGGCTTCTACCGCCTGATGCAAACCTTCAGACCAGCGACGGCCCGGCATGGTACGACCGGTATTTTCATCGACGATAATCACTTCACCATCATTGATGATGTATTGCACGTTACGTTGATATAAATAATGGGCACGAATTGCCGCAGTCACATGATGCAACAGATTCAGGTTCGACGCTGAATACAAGCTCTCGCCTTCTGCCAACAAGCCCATTTCAATCAGTTCACTTTCAATGGTTTCAAAACCCACTTCAGTAATTTCAACTGAACGCTGTTTTTCATCAATCCAGAAGTGACCGCCATCCGGCACTTTCTCTTCTTTCTGTGCCTGTAATTTTGGTGGAATATTATTAATGGCTGCATAAAGCTGTGAAGAATCTTCACTTTGACCGGAAATAATCAGCGGAGTACGTGCTTCATCAATCAGGATCGAATCGACCTCATCAATAATCGCATAGGTTAAACCACGCTGCTTTTTCTCAGCCAGCGAGAACACCATGTTGTCACGCAGGTAATCAAAGCCAAATTCGTTATTGGTACCGTAGGTAATATCGGCACGATAAGCTTCCGCTTTTTCCATCGGATTTTGCATGGAATAAATAATCCCGATGCTTAAACCCAAAAATTCAAATAATGGACGGTTGAGCTCGGCATCACGTTGTGCCAGGTAATCGTTCACGGTAATGACATGCACACCCTGACCGCTGATGGCATTCAGGTAACAGGCCAAGGTACCCATCAGGGTTTTACCCTCACCGGTACGCATCTCTGCAATTTTACCTTCGTGCAAGGTAATACCACCGATCAGCTGCACGTCATAATGACGCATGCCCATCACCCGCTTGGCGGCTTCACGACAGACTGCAAATGCTTCAGGCAATAATTTATCGAGGTTTTCACCCTTATTATATCGTTGTTTGAATTCTTCAGTTTTCGCAGATAAGTCTGCATCGCTAAGGGTAGATATCGTCGGCTCGAGCACATTAATCTTGTCTACGATTTTACGCATGCGTTTGAGTTCGCGCTCATTTTTGGTACCGAAGATTCCTCCGATCAGACTTGCCAACATGAATAGACTCTCTAAATCTTGCTTGTCAAATGAATATGTTCTTAGTCGTTATTATGGTGCTAGAAATTTGAACTACAAGGGTTTTGCTATAAAACCGCTGAAAAAAATCTGATCCTGAGTTCTAGCCCCGAGATCTAAGGCAAAGTAATGTAGCAAACTTTAGCTGTGCAATATAGTCAATTAGACGACTGATTTGTTTGATTCTAGATAGATAAAACAAATCACTTATGCTATTTATTCATAAAGAAAGCTAAAAACACTATTTTTAATCATAAAAAAATTAGTTCATATTAAATCTCATCTCTACATTAAAAGACCAATTGAGGCAAAAAGATGAGTTTACGTCTAGGCGACACCGCACCGAATTTTGAACAGAAATCCAGTGAAGGCCTGATTAATTTTTATGATTTTCTGGGCGATAGCTGGGGCATTTTATTTTCACATCCGGCGGACTATACGCCGGTATGTACCACTGAACTTGGCTATACCGCAAAGCTGAAGGATGAATTTGAAAAACGTGGTGTCAAAGCCATTGCCTTATCGGTTGATGATGTTGAATCACATAAGGGCTGGATTAAAGACATCAATGAAACCCAGAATACCACAGTCAATTTTCCGATCATTGCCGATCAGGATCGTAAAGTGTCTGAGCTATATGACTTTATTCACCCGAATGCCAGTGAAACGCTCACAGTTCGCTCTTTGGTGGTCATCGATCCAAATAAGAAAGTACGTTTAATCATTACCTACCCTGCATCGACGGGTCGTAATTTCCATGAAATCTTGCGTGTGGTGGATTCATTACAACTCACCGACAGCCATAAAGTCGCAACACCTGCCAATTGGCAGCATGGCGATGATGTGGTGATTGTGCCATCGCTAAAAGATGAGACTGAAATTGCACAACGTTTTCCTAAAGGGTATACCGCGATCACGCCTTACCTGCGCTTAACGCCACATCCTGAGTGAGGATCAGCAAGACACTGCTTCGCCCTGAGGAATATATTCCGCAAGAAGACGAGAAGCTATGCTTCGAGCAACAAATTAAAACGATTCCTTTTTAATTTTGCGCAACACAAGTGAAGTGCGCAGTAATAGATAAGCAGAGCACTGCTCTGTTCATAAAGAATATGTATAAGTACATCCACTCTTAACGTTGATGTATCTATATAAAAAGCAGCAAGATTAAAACTGAATTTCTAACCCGAATGACGTGCCGGTTTCGAAGTTCATCACCAGCCTATCTTTAGATAGGCTTTTTTAATCCTGAGAGTTTTGTCACCTTTTTAATTTTTGCTCCCCAATAAAAATGGATCCAGGCATAACCTGAATCCATTTTAAACCAAAGTACAGTAATACGCTGTCTTAGTTACGCTTATCTAAAGGCACCCAGTCAATCACCCAGGCAGATTTCATATTCAGACTGTCATCTGCAGCGATTTTTTTACGCGAAGCATCAGCAGTTTCCCGATCCTTTGATGGACCGACCATGATACGAATCCCTTTAGAGGTTGGACTCTTGGTCACTTTATAACCCTTGGCACGCAGTTTTGCCGCAACCGCATCTGCATTGGCTTCATTGGCTGCCAGTGCGACCTGCACCATCCACTGCTTGTCACTTTCACCTTCCAGCAATTTACGTGCCTGCTCAGCTTCTGCTTTCTTTTTGGCGTCTTCTGCTGCCTTTTTCTTGGCTTCTTCAGCCTTACGTTTGTCTTCGGCTTTACGTTTTTCTTCGGCGGCTTTACGTTCAGCTTCTTTCTTCTCGGCTGCCTTACGCTCTTCCTCAGCCCTACGTTTTGCCTCAGCCGTCTTACGTTCTGCTTCGGCTTTTTGCTGTTGCTCCAATTTACGTTTTTCTTCAGCCGCTTTGCTTTCAGCGGCTTTACGCTCCGCTTCTTTCTTGGCCGCTTCAGTTGAACTGTTGGCTTTTTGCTGCTCAAGCTTCTGCAGGGCTAGCTTTTTGTCTTGTGCAGCCTTTTCTTCAGCCAAGCGTTTCTGTTTGGCCTGTTCGTCTTCGACCAGTTCTGGTGGAATATTATCCGAGCTTTGCTGTCCCATACGATGCGCATTAAGTGCAGCATATTCTTCAGCCGCTTTACGCGCCGCATCTGCTTCTGCCTGCTGCTGCATCGCTAAAAATTCAGCCGCACGAGCCTCCTGCTCTGCCACAGATTTTTCCCGATCACGGCGTTGCTGTTCAAGTAAACGCTTTTCTGTTTCCACATCGACCGTCAAGGAACCCAGCGAATGATTCACTGCATCCTTAGTTTCCACTTCCGCAACCTGTGCCGGTTTCTGCTGACGATCCTGCTTGATTTCATCTTGACCTTTCAGGAGTAATGCTGCCAATAAAACACCACCACCGAGTAAAACAACACCGCCCATCCAGCGCTGTTTGTTATTCATTGACATTCTTCCAAATACTCCCATACCGCTTCTAAGGTATGAAATGATCCACATACCAAAATCAGCTGATTATTATCTGTTTGATCCAGTGCTGATTTAAAAGCTAATTTCACATTGTCAAATTGTTCTACCGCCTCACCGCCTAGAGCTTCAGCCAAAACTGTGAGCTCTGCCGCACGTGGGACGGATAATGGTGCAATTTTCCACAATTGAACCGTGTCTTTCAATAACTTGGTGACAGAATTTATATCTTTATCTGCCAACATTGAAAACACACAAACGATATTTTTATAGTTTTGATTGTAATTTAAATAGTTTCGCAACTGTTTCAGCAGAAACTCGACCCCATGCGGATTATGTCCGGCATCAAAAATCACGGTTTTATTCTGGATTTGACAGACTTCAAAACGTCCCGGCAACTTTGCCGTTTGAATCCCTTGTGCAATCGCCTGCTGACTGACGTTTAATCCGCTCAGCAGAATGGTAGCCACAGCGGTAGAAATATTATCTAGCGCCAGTGAACCTGTTGGGAGTTTTAAGGTCGTACCTGAAGAAGCAAATGCCCAGCTTTGCCCATCTTCAAAGGCTTCATAGAAATAATCACGATTCACCGCATATAGGGGCGCGTTGCATTGCTGAGTTTTATCTAAAATGGCTTGTGGAATCTGTTGCTGTCCACCAAACACCACCGGAATATTCGGCCGGATAATTCCGGCTTTTTCAAAGGCAATTTTCTCGATGCTATCACCGAGCCAATCGGTATGATCCAGACCAATATTGGTAATCACTGCTACATCCGGATTAACCACATTGACCACATCTAGACGACCGCCCAGACCGACTTCCAGCACCCAGACATCACATAACTGATCTTTAAAAATCACAAAAGCGGCCAAAGTGGTCGCTTCAAAGAAAGACAGGCTCAAATCACATTCGCGACGAGCCTGGTCCACCTGAACAAAAGCATCCACCAACAACTGATCTTCAACTTCAATGCCGCGCAATTTTACCCGCTCATTGAAACGGTACACGTGTGGAGATTGATACAGTCCGACCTTGAAGCCTTGTGCATTCAAAATCGCAGCCAGTGTGGTGGTGGTTGAACCCTTACCATTGGTTCCAGCCACCGTCAGCACTTTGGCCGCCGGACGTGTCACACCGAGCTTTTCAGCCACCGGAATAACCCGTTCCAGACCTAAATCAATACCCGTAACGTGAACATGGCTCCAATAATCGAGCCATGTACTTAAAGAATCTGTTGCTAGCGGTGCTGTGTTCAATGCAGGTTCATCAATTTCGTAACAATACGGTAAACTGTATCACGTAATGCGTGACGGTGAACAATCTGATCGATTACCCCATGATCAAGCAAATATTCCGCGCGCTGGAACGGTTCTTCCAGTTTTTCACGGACAGTTTGTTCGATCACTCGTTTACCGGCAAAGCCAATCATCGCCTTCGGTTCAGCCAGATGTACATCACCCAGCATCGCCAATGATGCAGTGACACCACCGTATACCGGATGCGTCAATACCACCACATAAGGCAGGCCTGCTTCTTTTAAACGCTGGATAGCAGCCGAAGTACGTGCCATTTGCATCAAGGACAACATGCCTTCCTGCATACGTGCACCGCCTGAAGCAGCAAAGCAGATCAAGGGCTGACGGGCTTCAATCGCACGCTCTGCCGCCTGAACAAAACGGTCACCGACCACTGTCCCCATAGAGCCGCCCATGAAATCGAATTCAAATGCACAGGCAATCATTGGGACATCTTTTAGCAGGCCTTGAATCACGACCAACGCTTCGGTTTCGCCGGTTTTCTTTTGCGCTTCTGCCATACGCTCTGGATAAGCTTTGCTATCGACAAACTTTAACGGATCTTTAGCCTTAAACTCCTGACCCAGTTCAGTCTGTACCTGGTCAAAGAACCAGTTCAGGCGATCACGGGCTTTCATGCGTAAATGCTCATCACACTGCGGACAAACATAGGCATTGAATGACATCGCGGTACGGGTCACCAAAGCATGACATTCAGGACACTCGACCGTAGGCTCGGTAAATGTCGCTTTGTAGATCGTTTGCTCATCAGGTACATGAATGCCTGGAACAATGCGTTCCGTCCATGGGGTCGATGGGCTCAGAATTTTGCCTGATTTCACGGGTTGACTCATACTATAACTCATCGAGCGCTGCTCGAAGCTCCTTGACTTTATTCACCGTCGCAATAACGGCTTGTTCTGGTGCAAGCGTTGCAAACTGCTTTACAAACGCACTTCCCACAATAACTGCATCGGCAGCAACACCCATCGCTTTCGCAGATGCAGCATCGCTGATACCGAAACCTACGCCTACAGGAACATCAGTCACAGCTTTAATCTTTTGAATGCGGGCAGCGGCTTCAGAGACATCTAAAGTTGCTGCACCGGTCACGCCTTTCAAGGATACATAGTAGATAAAGCCAGTGGCCTGTTTCGCTACGTGTTGAATACGTGCATCGGTTGAAGTGGGTGCCAGCAGGAAAATCTGATCCATGTCATATTTTTCCAGTACTTCACCCAGACTTTGTGCTTCCTCTGGCGGTAAGTCCACCAGCAGCACGCCATCTACTCCACATTCGTAAGCATAAGCCACAAACTTTTCATAGCCAATCACTTCGACCGGATTCAGATAACCCATCAGCACCACAGGTGTTTCGCGATCTTTCAAGCGAAATTCTTTCACCATGTGCAGTGCGTCCAAAGTATTGGTTCCGCCTGCCAGCGCACGTTCAGCCGCTAAAGCAATTACGGGACCATCTGCCATCGGGTCGGAGAAAGGAAGACCCAGCTCAATCACATCGACACCCGCCTCTACCATTGCATGGAGCAAAGGTACAGTGACCTCTGGATGCGGATCACCAGCCATCACATAAGAAACTAAAGCTTTACGCTGTTGAGATTTAAGTTGTTCAAATCGTGTGGCTAAACGTGACATAGGGCTGAGCTTTCCTTAACGTGTTTCAAACTTGAGGCATTGACTATGTAAAAATACAAGACGTCGCATTGTAACGCTATTTTTTGTCCAATGAACAGTCTGCGATACCGACCTCGAGTATTTCATTTCCTGTACGAAGATTTCAAAACAATTCGGAAGGGTCTATTTACGATTATTTTGATTTTTTTCACAATGATCAAAGATGCCTAATTTTGCTATTAGCTAAAATCCTGAATATTTAGATAAACTTATTTTTATCATGCAAAAATTAATAAAAATGCAGATGTTAGCGCATTCATTTAAAGTTTTCTGAAATTGCAAAACCTGCTTTATACTAGTCCTATTCTCTTACTTTTTTATCTCCTATGCAGACTGATTCTGAGGCTACAGTGCAGGCACGCGCCATTGCACTGCTGCCGCTTATTGTATTTTTAACCCTGTTTTTGGGTAGCGGGATCTATCATTCCCTGATTGGAACCGAATTCGCGTTCTATCAGGTGAAAGCGCCTGTTGCTGCCCTGCCTGCGATTATTTTGGCTGCATTGGTGTATCGCGGCAAACTCAATCAGGGCATTGAAGCCTTTCTAAAAGGGGCCAGTCATCCGAACTTAATTTTGATGTTTATGGTGTTTATGCTGGCCGGTGCCTTTGCCAGCGTCAGTAGTGCCATTGGCAGTGTGGATGCCACGGTACAACTGGGCCTGTCGATTATTCCGCCTGAATTTATCCTGCCAATGCTGTTTATTATCTCGGCTTTTATTGCCACGGCGATGGGCACCTCCATGGGAACCATTGCTGCCTGTGCCCCGATTGCCTTTGGTTTTACCCAGGTCACCGATATTAATGTGATCTACGCCATTGGTGCAGTCGTAGGCGGTGCCATGTTCGGTGACAACCTTTCCATGATTTCAGATACCACCATTGCAGCCACCACCAGCCAACGGGTGCAATTGCGTGACAAGTTTAAAGTCAATGTCTGGATTGCTGTACCGGCATCGATTGCCACCATCTTGATTTATGCTTTGAGTAGCAGTAGTTCCAGCGCTGTAGAATATAAAGATTTTAACTGGTTACTGGTCTTACCTTATATTGCAGTGTTTATTTTGGCGTTTAGTCGGCTGCATGTTCTGGCTGTTCTGAGCATCGGGGTTCTGCTTTCCGGTGTATTTGGCCTGTTTGTCACAACTGAATTTGATCTGCTCAAGCTGAATAATTCCATTTATGACGGCTTTGTCGGCATGTTTGAAGTGGCATTATTGTCCATGTTCCTGGGTGGCCTATCGGCAATCATGCAACGTGAAGGTGGTTTACGCTGGCTGATCGAACGTATTTATAGCCTGACCCGTCTGTTTAAGCTCGGCCGTCAACGTGCCGGTGAAATCGGGATCAGCTTTCTGGTGGTGTTTTCGAATATCTTTGTGGCCAATAATACCGTGGCGATTATTCTGTCTGGCGATATGGCACGTGAAGTGGCCAAAGAATACGGCGTGGATCCCAGACGCTCTGCTGCGCTAATGGATATTTTCTCCTGCGTGGTACAAGGTCTGATTCCTTATGGTGCACAGTTGCTCCTCGCCTGCTCGATTGCAAAAATCTCACCGGTTGAACTGATTGGCGGCTTGTACTATTGCTGGATTCTGGCCATCTTCGCAATTGCTGCGATTGCGTTGAGATTCCCCAACCTTAAAGCAACCGCTTAATCTCTGTATCATCCTCACATCAAAAAGCGATCTGATTGGGTCGCTTTTTTATTGCTGTGCATGCTTTAACTGTTTCTTGCGCTGGAACAAAGTCTGTCCGGTGGCTGCTTTATAGGCGCGGGCCAAGGCCGACTGGTCGGAATAATCCAGCGCTTCAGCAATCTCGCTCAGACTAAGCCCCTGCTGTAACAAAATCTCACAGCGTTTGATGCGCTGCTGTTGCAGCAGTTTTTTAAATGAAGTTTGATATATGCTGAATAAGCGTTGCAAGCTTCGGGTCGACATCCACAACTGCTGGGCAAGCTGCTCAATTTTGATCGCCTGTTGCCTGGTTCGCAACTGTTCGGCAATGATTTGCTGTGCTTGCTGCAAGGTATTTTCAACAGGTACTTTTGCTGCAATCGCCTGTTCCGCCTGAAGAGTCAGCAACTGCAATAATATGGGGTCAGCATGCTCAGACCCATGAGCTAACCCCTGTACATCCAGTTCCAGAGCATAATAATCTTGAGAAAACTGAACCTCACAGGCAAAGAATTTTTGATAATGCATTTGTGCCATTTCAGCTGCATGAGCCAGTCGTACACAACGCAATAAAAGTGGCTGCTCTTGCAAAATAACCCGTCCCAGTTGCACCATTGCTGCCATGGTGAGCTCATTTAACAAATTATATTTTTCATCTAAATAGCCCCAATAGAGTTCCATACTGTGTTCATGCTGCTTCAACTGTAAAGGCACGAATTCACTGCCATCAATCACCAGCCGCTGAAAGCGCATGCTATAGCCGATCATTTCCGCGACACTACTGCTACGTGAAACCATATAACCCAGTACACCAAAATGCTCAGGACGAATGACCTGCACGATTTCAAAAATCAGCTGCTGACAGTTCAGATGTTGCCGAGTAGTTAAAATAATATGATTCAACAATTCCAAAGGTACTTGTGTATCAAAAGGCTGATCGATGAGGGTCACAAGCGAGTCACGCACATCTTGCAGAAAGTCGGCAGTTAAGGGTTCAATCTCCAAATCACGCAAATAAGTCGCCCAGAGCTGAAGATAACCATTGGATATTTTTATGTCTTGCATGTGCGATTCTCGCTGGCAGCTCTAATCTGACCAGTTTTATTTTCATTTGGCATAAAATGTATAAAAATTGGCAAGCTCTGTCAAAACAATGGCGAGATTCGCCGACATACTGTCAGCATCGTCACAAAAAAGAATCTACAAGATGAATGCCATATTAAAATCCGCCCTACAGCCTGTGGTTCGCACCCAACTTGATTTTAAACTGGATGAAATTCCACGTTACTGGTTCGGCGGCGATCCCTTTATGACACGCATGTTCGATGCCCTGAGCCTGACCTTTCCAGACGGCGAGCGCTATTTTATTCAGAGTATCCGCCTGTTCCGCGATCAGATCCAGGACCCGGAGCTGCAACAACGTGTCGCGGATTTTATCCGCCAGGAAGCCCAGCACGGCATCGCGCATGACAAAATGAATCAGTTGATGCGCGAGCAAGGCATGCCTGTAGACCAATTTATTGAACGTTTAAATAAAATTTTCAATTATGATCTGAAGCACCGCTCACCCCAGTTTAATATTGCCATTACCGCTGCGGCAGAGCATTTAACGGCGCTTATGGCAGAAACTTTTTATGGACAAAAACAGACCCTGAAAGATGCCCATCCTTTTGTACGGGCATTATTGGCCTGGCATGCCATTGAGGAAATGGAACACCGCGATGTAGCTTTTGATGTGATGAAAAATGTGGCTAAAACCCCAGAATTTACCCGTCGAGCCACCTTAGTCAGCACGACCATTTTAATGTTTAGTTTTACCGTCTACCGTGCCAATGTCATGCTGAAACATGATGGCTTTAGCCTCTTGCAACGCTTGCAGATGAATATCAAGAGCTTACCCTGGTTTTTTGGCCCAAAAGGCACATTGACCCGAATGGGCAAACAGTATCGAGACTGGTTTAAAAAAGACTTTCATCCGAGTCAGCACCCAGTGATTGCCCAATACGAGGTCTGGATCAACACCCTAAATGAAACCGGCGATCCGATTCAAGCCGGTGAAGCCTTCTGGCAGGCCGCAAAAGACTAAACGTGAGCATCGCTTAAATCAAAAAGCCTTCAAAATTGAAGGCTTTTTGATTTAAGCTGATTTACCATTTGGCATAATGCTGCTCAAGCAAGGCATATTCATTCAGTAAAATAATTTCCTGATCATCCTGCTGAATGGTGCCACAGACTTTGGCCTGCCACTGGCTAAACTGGCTGCCGACCAGACGCAAATTCAGATTTTCATAACGTCGCCAGCCTGTGCTTACAGTCAGATTTAGCTTTTCATCTAGCGATTGAATCGTCCATTGAGTTTCGGATTCCTGCTGAAAGAGCACATCAGCCAATGGATAAATTTTCCCGTTGATCCACAAACAGTTTTCATTACCAAAGCTTTCGTTAACACCGGATGCTAAATTAATTCCAATCCGCTGATTGGTCGCATCCCAAAAGTTACACGACAACCAAAACCAGGCAGTTTCTGGACGTAGAAAACCACAGGTGTCATCCAGCAAGGCAAAAGTTCGTTCGTTAAATTGAATCTTTTGTTTTTGTTTATTTAGAAAATAGCCTTCGCAACCTAAGGTCGTGAGCTTTTGCGTATAAGTCCAACCATTAATACCAGTTGGGCTACACATACTTAAAGGATCGGTTCCTGCACAAAAGATTCGTGCACTGAGCTGAATTTCGCCGTATTTACTGACATTGATATAGCGCACACCGTTGGCATGCTGAATATCGACCTGAAAAGGCGATTTATGAAAATAACTGTGATTGAATAATGGTTGTTCATCCAGCACAGTATGGCGAGACAGGAAATTAATCGCATTCCATTCCAGAACGTCATTGGTCATATGGTTGTAGACATAGACAAAACTGTGCCCTGCCCATGCAATATCGGCAATCGCCAGCCCAATGGTATAATGTTCGTGCTGAATACTACAAAATTTGAATTTCTTATATTTTAGATGCTTACGCCAGCCTGACAGCACCTGACCATAAGGGTTCTTGTATTGATATGCCTGATAGTCAATACTTTTTGGAAGTTCCTTGAAACGTCCATAGTGCGGTTGTCCATTTGCCTGAATTAAATCCATTTAAGATGTTCCATCTCAGTCAAAAGCTGTTTTTCCTTTCCGGTATTATGCAGATTATTGAACTTTGATAAAGATTTTTTTTAAGTCACTCGTCGAATCCTGACCCTCAGCCACGCTATAGCCCTATGCTTCAGTTTTAAATCGTGAGATAGGTATTTTCCCAGCGATTCGCACTAAAATGTCCCTCGACCAGCTGTACATATCGGCCATACACCTGATCAATCGCAATGCAATCATCGACATCCAGCACCCGGTCAGTATGCTGTTTTTGCCAGTGCTTGGCGAAATAAGCTTTACCGCGCTGTTTTGCCACCATGGCATTCTGTGCCACCACCAGCACATAACGGTGCAGCTCACCAAATTCACGTGCATCATACCCCCCTAAATTAATCAGCCAAAGCTTTTCGGCAGCCTGATTCGGGGCAGCATCGCTAAATTGAACGTGATAATTTTTGCCCTCGAATTCCAGTCCATTAATTTGCGCCCAGGCATCAATATGCAGCCCTTTTTGCTCGGCAAACCAGGCATTTTTCAGTTGAGGATAGGTTTCTTCCAGAGTTTCGCCTACTGCCAGTACCACATCATGAACTTCTGTATTGGCACAGGCATGACGGCCACCAAGCATCACAATAAATAAACTGGGCATTCGATTTCCTTATTTCGCTGCAATTTTAAGAATGATTTGATCAATACTTAGAAGTATATCGCAAAGTAATTCAATGATATTGAGGTGATGATTCGTCAAGACAAATTTCCTCAATTGACCCGAAGAAATTGTCCCGAAATAGTATCTGCTTACTCAACATTTATTTGTATTTCGAGATCATCACGATCCCGCCCAATGCTCAAAAACTCATCTTCAGTGAATACAATCTGGTAGCATAAAATTTCTTTCCAGCACCACAATGATTTCTAAGCGCCGAAAATTATTTTTTTGTACAAAATACAAACACAGCTAAACCATACAAATCTGTACAAATTTTCGCCCAAATTTCAATCTAAAAGCATATTTCGTTGACTGAAATGCGCTGAAAGACGATACTCTCAATGTTTTTATTTAAGCAAATCGGTTCAATGAGGCTGGACCAAAAGTTCGGTCCTCAGAAACTCAATCCAACGCAAGGGGCTATATATGGCTGGTGGAAAGTCAACTATCATTTACACACTGACCGACGAGGCGCCATTACTGGCGACTTATTCTCTGCTGCCGATCATTGAGACCTTTACTAAGCCAGCTGGCGTTGAGATCGTCAAAAGTGACATCTCTGTAGCTGTGCGCGTGCTCTCTGAATTTACAGATTACCTAAGCGAAGAGCAAAAGGTGCCTGACACTCTAGCTGAGCTAGGTCGTCTTACACAAGATCCAGACACGAACATTATCAAACTCCCAAATATCAGTGCTTCTGTTGGCCAGCTAACAGCGTGTATCAAGGAACTCCAGTCTAAAGGCTATGCCCTTCCTGACTATCCTGAAAACCCGGCCACTGAAGAAGAAAAAGCAATCAAGGCACGTTATAGCAAATGTCTTGGTTCAGCAGTAAACCCGGTACTACGTGAAGGTAACTCAGACCGTCGTGCACCTGCTGCCGTTAAAAACTATGTGAAAAAACACCCGCACTCTATGAGCGAGTGGAAACAGTGGTCTCAAACTCACGTTTCACACATGGACGAAGGCGACTTCTACCATGGCGAAAAGTCGATGACTTTAGACCGTGCACGTAATGTGAAAATGGAATTGATCACCAAGTCTGGTGAAACCATCGTTCTTAAGCCAAAAGTTGCACTTCAAGATGGCGAAATCATCGATTCAATGTTCATGAGCAAAAAAGCGCTTTGCGATTTCTATGAAAAAGAATTAGATGATTGTAAAGAAGCCGGCATCTTGTTCTCACTTCACGTCAAAGCAACCATGATGAAAGTTTCACACCCGATCGTATTCGGTCACTGTGTGAGAATTTACTACAAAGACGCATTTGAAAAACACGGCAAGTTATTTGATGAGCTGGGCGTGAACGTAAACAACGGTATGGCTGGTCTTTATGAAAAGATCGAAACTCTACCAACCTCTGTACGTGAAGAAATCATTGCAGATCTACATGCTTGCCAAGAACACCGTCCAGCGCTTGCGATGGTTGATTCTGCCAAAGGCATCACGAACTTCCATTCACCAAACGACGTGATTGTAGATGCTTCTATGCCTGCAATGATCCGTGGTGGCGGTAAAATGTGGGGCGCTGATGGCAAACCTTATGACTGTAAAGCCGTCATGCCTGAATCAACATTCGCACGTATTTACCAGGAAATGATCAACTTCTGTAAGTGGAATGGCAATTTTGATCCACGTACAATGGGTACCGTACCGAACGTTGGTTTGATGGCGCAAAAAGCGGAAGAATACGGTTCACACGACAAAACTTTCGAGATCTCTGAAGCAGGTATTGCCAACATCGTTGATCTTGAAACTGGCGAAGTGTTGATGTCACAAAACGTGGAAGAAGGCGATATCTGGCGTATGTGTCAGGTGAAAGACGCACCGATCCGCGACTGGGTGAAACTTGCAGTAACGCGTGCACGTAACTCTGGCATGCCGGCAATCTTCTGGCTTGACCCGTACCGTCCACACGAAAATGAACTGATCAAGAAAGTTGAAAAATACCTGAAAGATCACGACACTACCGGTCTTGATATCCAGATCATGTCACAAGTACGTGCAATGCGTTATACGCTTGAACGTGTTGCGCGCGGTCTAGATACCATTTCTGTAACAGGTAACATTTTACGTGACTACCTGACTGACTTGTTCCCGATCATGGAATTGGGTACATCTGCAAAAATGTTGTCAATCGTGCCGTTAATGGCGGGTGGCGGCATGTATGAAACAGGTGCAGGCGGTTCTGCGCCTAAACACGTACAGCAGTTAGTTGAAGAAAACCACTTACGCTGGGATTCACTCGGTGAATTCATGGCGCTTGCAGTTTCTCTAGAAGAAATGGGTATTAAAGAAGGCAATGACAACATCAAGTTACTTGCTAAAACTTTAGACCGTGCAACTGGCAAATTGCTAGATAACGACAAGTCACCTTCTCGTCGTACTGGCGAACTCGACAACCGTGGTAGCCATTTCTACCTGGCGAAGTTCTGGGCTGAAGAACTTGCTGCTCAAGACGAAAATGCTGAATTGAAAGCGAAATTTGCACCACTTGCAAAAACTTTAGCTGAAAATGAAGAGAAAATCGTTACTGAGCTTGCTGAAGTTCAAGGTAAATCAGTAGACATCGGTGGTTACTACGCTGTTGATCAAGAGAAAGTAAATGCAGTGATGCGTCCAAGTGCTACTTTGAATGCAGCACTTGCTACGATCTAAGCTTTTGCAAAACTGACTTGATCAGTAATGTAAAATAAAAAAACCGGCGTCTAGGCGCCGGTTTTTTATGTCTGATTGATGTATCAAAGTTATTCAATTAATCTATTTTTCGCTATAGATATAAATCATCATCTTACTGACAAAACCACTCAAATTCAGTCAAAAACCATTTTAAGAAATGATGAAAATAAATACTTTTAAATATACAGACAATAAAAAACCCCAAGACTGAATGTGCTTGGGGTTTTTTAGAATTTTGGTCCCGAGGGTCGGACTCGAACCGACACGTCATCTCTGACAGCGGATTTTGAGTCCGCCGCGTCTACCAATTTCACCACCTCGGGAGTGGATGAAAGGTATAATACGCGATTTCTCGGCACTGTCAACGCAGAATATTTACATTTGTTTATTTTTAAAACAAATGGCATTTTTTCGTTTTAAAATCGAGCAATTCCCGCCATAAAAAAGAAAAAAGTTTATACTAGCCGCAGTTTTTTTAGCGTAAATCATCATGCAACTTTCTGATTTTAATTTTGATCTCCCCGATGAGCTGATTGCTCGCTATCCTCTGGAAACACGCAGTGCCTCTCGCCTGCTGCACCTCGATGCACACGGTCAATATCACGACCATCAATTTACCGACATTCTGGACTTGCTTGAAGACGGCGACTTACTGGTATTGAACGACACCAAAGTCATGAAAGCACGTCTAAAAGGCAAACGTGCCTCAGGCGGTGCCATAGAAGTACTGGTTGAACGCATGATGGATCAGTTCATTGCACATTGTCATATCAAGGCCAGCAACTCACCGAAAGCCGGTGCAGAACTGTTTATTGGCCCAGATGCAGTAAAAGTGACCGTGCAAGGTCGTCATGAAAACCTGTTTATTGTGGAATTTTCACAGCCGATTTTAGACGTCTTAGACAAATATGGCGCCCTCCCTATTCCGCCCTATTTCAACCGTGAAGCAGAAGAAATTGATACCGAACGTTATCAAACTGTGTTTAATGATCCAACCAAGCTGGCCAGTGTCGCAGCACCTACGGCTTCTCTGCATTTCGATAAAGACTTATTGAAAAAGTTAGCAGCCAAAGGAATTCAAACCACCTTTGTCACACTACATGTGGGCGCAGGTACATTCTTACCAGTCCGCACTACCGATATTGAAAATCACATCATGCACAGCGAATGGTGTCAGGTGTCCGATGAGTCGATGGAACTCATCAAAACAACTAAAGCGCGTGGCAATAAAGTGATTGCTGTCGGTACAACGGCTACCCGTGCCACAGAAAGTGCGGCGCAGGCCAATGGCGGTGAGCTGAAAGGCTGGACCGGTGATACCCAGATTTTCATTTATCCGGGTTATCAGTTCAAAGTGGTCGATCGTCTGATTACCAATTTCCATTTACCGGAATCGACCCTGCTGATGCTGGTTTCTGCCCTATCCAATCGTGACAACATTCTGAATGCTTACAAGCATGCAGTAGACAGCCACTATCGCTTCTTCAGTTATGGCGATGCCATGCTGATTGATCAGGCACAATAGCGAGAATAGCTGCCCATGCCGATCGAGTCTGTACAACAGTCCATTCATATTCGCCGCAAGAAAAATGCAGTGGTGTTTCAGAATATCGCCCGGCTGTGGGATTTGGGCCGTCAAGCCAAGAGTCATCAAGACCTGCTGGACGGATTGCATCCCTGGAATGGCCCGATAACGCTAAAATTTGAAAATAATCTGCCATTGGCGCTGGCTGGTATTGGTTTGTTGCTCATCGTCAGCATTTTTATTGCACCGGAAAATATCTGGATTCAAAGTGGCGTTTTTCTGGGCGGCCTGCTGCTGTTCTGGGCCTATCTTTGCTATGAGCAGCAGCAACCACTAGATGAAGTTATTGGTTTTCTGGAAGATGTAGCACTGACCAAAAAATATCAGCTTGCCTTTCAGCAACAGCCACAGCATATTTCAATTCCTTTAAATCCCCTGCATTTTATTGGACATTTAAAACGTTTATTCCCCTTATTCAATCAAGGTTCTTTGAGTAATGAGATTACACGTTATGCCAGTACGATATGGGAAGATGAAAACGGCCAGCAACATCAGGTGCTGCTGTTTCAATATCACTATATTGATGAAGTACAGGTTCGCAACAAGCAAGGGCAGCCGGTTAAATTAATGCAGGTTCACAAAGACCTGTGGGGCGTATTTGTATTTGATATCCAGATTCAGGGGCTGGCGGTCACGACTTCTCGACGTAAATTTTATTATCCTTATAGCCATCCTTGGCATAGTAGCGATATTCGTACCAATCAACGCTTAAGCTTTTATGGCAGTGATCCGATGCAAACCGCCAAATTACTCAGTCCGGGTTTTGTACTGCGTCTGGCCGATTTTTTTGCACAGCGTCAGGGGGATTTACTGTTTCATCCAGAAAATCGGATGCTCTGCTATCTGGGGCCTCATGATTTATTTCAGGTGTCGAGCAAGCATCGTCATATCAATGATATTTCGACATTGCGCGGCCATCTCAGAACGTTTAAATTAAGATAACTCGAACAGTTACAACATGATCTTGTGCAGTTTTTAAAATAACTGCTTTTTTTAAATCAATATTTTCAGAATATAAATATGAATTGGGGAGATCTCGCATGGGATTTTTGGTTTTATGTTTGATCATTATTGCGCTGATTGTGCTGATCATTATGATCCGCAACAGTATTGTCCGTCATCACAACGCGACGATTCGCGCCTGGTCGGATGTTGCCAGTTATGAACGGCAGAAACTGAAAATTCTGGATGGGCTGCAGCCGCTGGTCGAGCAATATTCTTCTTTTGAAAAAGGCACACTGGAAAAAGTCACCGAACTGCGTCAGAATATCATGAATTTAAATATCAACGATGCCGACATTTCTCAGTTACAGCGTATTGAAAGCCTGAACAAACAACTCATGCATAGCCTCAATGTAGTGGTTGAAAACTATCCCGAGCTAAAAGCCAATGACATTTATCTGAAAATGATGGCTGAAATTGAAGAACAGAATGAAAATGTCGGTGCGGCAATTACCATTTATAATCGCAATGTGGAACTGTTTAATAACCAGATCCAGATTTTCCCACACAATGTGATTAATAATATGCTGTTAGGAAAAAAAGCAGTTCGCCCTTTTCGCGATCAGAGCGCAACCCAGAGTTTTGACTATCGTCCAAATTTTCACTGAGCAACTATCTCATCTGATCGACTTTCTCATCCTGGCGTACTCAACTTATAATAAAATGACCCAGGATGAAGCTACACCTTTATAAAACCAATAAAATAAAGAATAAAAATTATGCTGAATTATGTAGAGTGCTTAGAGCAGACGCTGGTCGAGGAATTTTATCAGCTTTATGACCATTATCAGGACGATGGAATCTATGCCTGTAGTCTGGTCTTTGACGAATTTTTACTGCTGGATGATCTGGCCATTTCGACTGAATGCAGTATTTTTAAAGATCCGGAAGATCAGCGACAATATCTGGCTGAACAAGATCGCTGGAATGTCCCAAAATGGCGTTATCGGGCACAAGCTGCGCCCGACTCTGGACTGATCCCGTTCAAAACTTTGCTGGCCGATTATTTTAAAACCCAGCATAGTTTTGGTCATCCGCTATTGGGACAGCAACAGCTCCACACAACACATCTGGACTTATTACTGCACACGTTTAAACAGACCAAATACCGCCTCTCCGAAGCCTATGGTCTGGATCTGGGCAATATACTTTTTTTCCTGAGCCTGCCGAACCAGGCCGAATTTGAGCGCCGATCTGCACTGGAACTCAACCCAGAAAGCGCCTTATTGCAAAACTTTTTAGTCTCCCGACATGCCCAGCCTTTTTCTGAAATCAGCAAGCGATTAAAACTCTCGCAAAATGACAAGGACATTCTGATTGATCTGGAACAAATGCTGGTGATGGAGCCTTATGATTATCTGCAAGTGGCGCACGATGCCTATTTGCTGACCTTGGAATCCTACTTTATCGACAGCAATATCTATATCCAGAAACTGATCCAGCATATTGCCGCCATGGCCTCTGAACCGGATGGCAGCTGTGCTCTTAGCCGGGAAGATATCCAGCAGCGCTTGCAACAGTTTTCTGCAAATTCGACTATTTCACCTGATCTTGCATTTATTCAACGATAAATAAAATTACAGAGCGAATGCTCTACAATGCTGGCGTTTAGCGTAAGAATCAAGGAAAATAGCGCCCTTTAGCTATGAACTAGCAGCGAACTGTTTTTTCGCCTGGATGTGGAACTCCTATGAAGTTTGAAAAATTAGGTCAGTCGGGTCGCGCCCGTCGTGGTCGTTTAACGCTTGAACATGGTGTGGTTGAAACCCCGATGTTTATGCCTGTCGGCACTTACGGTACGGTGAAAGGCCTGTTGCCGCGTGATATTAAAGAGATCAAGTCTCAAGTCATTTTGGGCAATACCTTCCATTTGTATTTACGTCCAGGACTCGATGTGATTCGTGAACATGGTGGCCTGCACGAATTTATGAAGTGGAATAATCCCATTTTGACCGATTCCGGCGGCTTCCAGGTGTTCAGTCTGGGCGCAATGCGTAAAATTAAAGAAGAAGGTGTCACCTTCCGCTCACCCATCGATGGTTCAAAAGTATTTTTATCGCCTGAAATTTCAATGGACATTCAGCACACGCTGAACTCTGACATTGTGATGATTTTTGATGAATGTACGCCCTACCCTGCGACGTATGAAGAAGCGCAAAAATCCTTGCAACTGTCTTTGCGCTGGGCGAAGCGCTGTAAAACCCAACATCATGAGGTTCTGAAAAACCGTAATGCACTGTTTGGGATTATTCAGGGTGGCATGTATGAAGACTTACGTGAAGAATCGTTAAAAGGCCTGCTTGATATTGATTTTGATGGTTACGCAATTGGCGGTCTGTCCGTTGGCGAGCCTAAAGAGGAAATGATCAAGGTACTGGATTATCTTCCAGAACAAATGCCGGCAGATAAACCGCGCTATTTGATGGGTGTCGGCAAGCCGGAAGATATTGTGGAAGCGGTGCGCCGTGGTGTCGATATGTTTGACTGCGTGATGCCAACCCGAAATGCACGTAATGGTCATTATTTTGTCACAGATGGTCTAGTACGGATCCGTAATGCGAAATATCGTCACGATCAAAGCCCGCTTGATCCACATTGCGATTGCTACACCTGTACCAACTTTACTCGTGCTTATTTATTCCACCTCGAAAAATGTGGGGAAATGCTCGGTTCGATGCTCGGTACCATTCATAACTTGCGTTATTACCTGCGCTTGACTGAATCCATGCGTGATGCCTTGGACAACGGTACATTTGATGCGTTTGTGCAGGACTTTTATGCCCGTCGTGGCCTGGAAGTACCCCCTTGCCCGCAAGATTAATCCATCAGCATTTGCGCTGAGGAAAAAGACAATGTAAATTGCAAGAATATGTCAATTTATTATCAAGTTGATCACCAGTTTTTTTATTTTAGGAAAATGTAATGAGCCTTTTTATTTCGACTGCTCACGCTGCAGGTGAAGCTGCACAACAACCCAGCATGATGGCGAACCTTTTGATGATTGCGGTTTTTATTGCAATCTTCTATTTTTTGATCTGGCGCCCTCAATCTAAACGTGCCAAAGAACATCGTGCTTTGGTTGAAAGCCTTGGTGTTGGCAGTGAAGTCGTTTTTGCAGGCGGATTAATGGGCAAAATCACCAAGATTGAAGGTGACTTCGCAGTGGTTGAATTGAACCGTGGCGTAGAAGTTAAAGTTCAGCGTGCGAGTGTGATTTCAGTCCTTCCTGAAGGCACTTTAAATAACCTTTAATCAAAAATAGTCGTGCCCTTGCACGACTTTTTCATTTTAAGAAGAAAATAAATGCGTTACCCAGCATGGAAATATGTACTGATTCTAGTTGTACTAGTCATCAGTACCTTATATGCCCTGCCAAGTTTGTATCCAGATGAACCTGCTGTACAGATTTCGGGTGCCAAAGCCGGTACTCAAATTGATGCAAGCATCGTACAAAAAGCAGAGCAAATTTTAACAACTGAAAATATTGCCACCCATGACAATAGCTTTAGCAACAATGCTGCCTTATTACGTGTAGATTCAAGTGAATTGCAACTTAAAGCCAAAGAAGCTTTACGTCGCGGATTAGGTGATGATTACGTGGTTGCACTGAACCTTGCCCCGACCACGCCAGAATGGCTGCAAAAAATTGGTGCCAAGCCAATGAAGCTGGGTCTGGATTTACGTGGCGGTGTTCACTTCCTGCTTGAAGTGGACATGGACAAAGCGATTGCGCAGCGCATGGAAACCTCTGCGACAGACCTACGTCGTCAGTTGCGTGATAACAACCTGAAATTTAATAGCCTGAACTTAAGCAGCAACACCATTGTGGTGCAGTTTGCCAGCAACGATGATCGTGCTGCAGCGATGGACTTCTTGCGCCGTAATGGCAATGAGTTTACCCAGCAGGCTGTTGCGACTGATACCGGCTCGACTTTACGTTTGACTTATACTGATGTACGTAAGCAAGAAATCGAGTCTTATGCAGTCAACCAGAACTTGACCACGTTACGTAACCGTATTAACGAATTGGGTGTGGCAGAAGCACTGGTGCAAACCCAGGGCAGCAACCGTATTGTGGTTGAATTGCCGGGTGTACAGGATACTGCAGAAGCAAAACGTGTCTTGGGTCGTACTGCGAACCTCGAGTTTCGTCTGGTTTCTGATCTGAATGATCAATATATTGATCCATATACCGGTCAGGCGACTGGCACATTGCCACCAGGTACAGAAGTATTCGCTTATGAATCCCTGGACAGTGGTCGTCAGCTGCTTTTGAACCGCAACCGGATCTTGACTGGTGAACGTGTTCAGAATGCATCTTCTGGCTTTAGTCAGGACACCGGCGGTGCTGAAGTCAACATTACGCTAGACAGCGCAGGCGGCAAACTGATGTCGGATGCGACCCGTAATGCGGTCGGCAAACGGATGGCAGTATTGTTCATCGAGAACAAACAGCGCATTAGCTATGTGGAAGACCCTGCGACCGGTACTCAAACTGAAGTGCGTACCCCATATACTGAATCTGTCGTGATTAATGCTGCAACTATTCAGGCGGTACTCGGCTCTCAGTTCCGTATTACTGGTCTGGATTCTCCGCAGGAAGCTGCTGAACTTGCCTTGATGCTACGTGCCGGTGCCCTGGCTGCGCCAATGTACTTTGTTGAAGAACGTGTGATTGGTCCAAGTCTGGGTCAGGAAAACATCGACAAAGGTGTACTTTCAACACAAATTGGCTTCCTTCTGGTGGCGATCTGGATGGTGGTATTCTTCCGTCTGTTTGGTGTGATTGCGAACTTTGCCCTGGTCTTTAACCTGGCAATGATTCTGACCGTCATGTCATGGATTGGTGCTTCTCTGACCTTGCCTGGTATTGCCGGTATCGTGATTACCATCGGGATGGCAGTCGATGCCAACGTTCTGATCTGTGAACGAATACGGGAAGAGATGAAATGGGGAGCTTCGCCGAAACAGGCGATTGTGGCCGGTTATGATCGGGCCTATAACACCATTTTCGACTCGAACCTTACTACCTTCCTGGTAGCCTTCATTCTGTTCGCGATTGGTACAGGTCCGATCAAAGGCTTTGCCGTGACCCTGATGATTGGTATTGTCTGCTCGATGTTTACTGCGATTACAGTAACCCGTGCCGTGGTACAGCTCATTTATGGCAAAAAACGTAACTTGAAAAAGTTGAGCATTTAAGGAGATCGATGATGACTGAAAATACTCAACTGAATCAAAAACAGTACGGTCGCCCTGAAGACGAACGCGTCATTCCGTTTATGAAGATTGCTTTGCCTGCGGCATTGTTTTCAATCATCTTAACTGTTGCGAGTCTGTTCTTTATTACGACCAAAGGCCTTAACCTGGGGCTAGACTTTACCGGTGGTGTGGCAGCCGAGCTGAACTATACCAATCCGGTCAAGCCTGAAGATGTTTCCAAGGCACTGAGCCAGGCCGGTTTCAACGATGCTGTCGTACAAACTTTGGGTTCGGAACGTGACCTGATGGTGCGTATGCCAGTTCAGGAAGACATTGAAGCTGAAGACCTGACCAAAGCGGTCACAGCAGCGGTTCAGCTGCCAAATAATGCGGCAGAGGTACCGAAGCTTGATGTGGTCGGCGGACAGGTGGGTAATGAGCTGTATGTCCGCTCTGGTGGCGCGGTGGCACTGGCGCTCTTACTGATGCTGGTCTATGTCACCATCCGCTTTGAGCTCAAACTGGCGATCGGTGCAGTATTATCACTGTTCCATGACATCGTGGTGACCCTCGGGATTTTTGCCATGATGCAGTGGCCATTTGACCTGACGGTACTTGCGGCACTCCTTGCGATCATTGGTTTCTCACTGAACGATAATATCGTGGTCTCTGACCGTATCCGTGAGAACTTCCGTAAGATTCGGGGTGCAGAACCGCTTGAAGTGATTAACATTGCCCTGACCGAAACCTTACGCCGTACCATTCATACCTCTATGACGCTATTGCTGGTTGTTGTTGCAATGATGCTCATGGGTGGTGATGGCCTGAAATGGTTCTCGATTGCGATGTTTGTCGGCGTTTTTGTCGGTACTTATTCTTCAATCTATATCGGGACTGGATTTGCACTTTGGCGTGGTTTAAACCGTCAGGACTTTATCGTGCAAGTCAAGCCAGAATTTGAAGACGAAAACCAGATTCCCTAATCTGAGATCTCATTTTCATCGTTCAGCCCGTCCTAGGATGGGCTGAATTATTTCTGCTGTTTGAATGTTGAAGTAGCCGGCAGAATCGCAATCACTGGATGGATTTTTTCAATATCTGTTTTTTGGAAAATGACTTTCCGATTTTCATCCAGACTTCGAAATTCATAAACATCCTGAGCTTCGCCCAACTCTTCTAAAATGAGCTGCAAGCCGTTGGCCAGATACACACAGCACATCCCAAAAACTGGCAACTCTTTATCACAAACCAGCCACCAGTCCGGTTTCAGACTGGGAAAATAATAGCGCTCTGCCACCTGAATCGCATAATGCTGTGCTTGCAGATGAAAAATATCCGGATTGAACGAAACCGTAGAATCTATGGGATTGAGTTTAAAGGCCTGCTGCTGTACCACCTGCATCTGAAACAAAGCGACCTGTTCTATAGCTGTAGCAAGTTCAATCTTCGGCTCGACCGTCTGATCCAGAATTAAACGGGCTAAGCCAAGCTGCTGTTCCAGTTCCCTTGCCGCCTTCTCCCCGATCTGACGTTTGCTATTCAGTAACTGTGCGATATAGGCAGCAGACAAGCCAAAATGCTCGCAGATCTCTTTGCCGGTTTTAAATTGCTGGGTGTCAATCAGCTGATCAATCACTTTTGTCAGATGATGTCGTCTTCGTTCAAATATTTCTGGCGCACTCATATCGGTCTGTTGATCTGTTTTTATCCATTTTGTTCAAATACCTTACAATAAAAAAGCCCACAATTGAATTGCAGGCTTTCTTCAGCTTAGAAATAAAGAATTAAGTGCCCTGTACCAGACGGCGGGCGCTGATAATGCCCGGCTGCTGTTCAAGACGCGCCAGCAGTTTGGAAAGTTGCGCCAGACCTTTAACTTCAATCAATAGCTTCATATTGGCAATACCGTCCGCTTCCGAAATAGTATTGACCTGACGGATATTGATCTGGTCGGAAAAAATCACTTGCGTCAGATCTTTGAGCAGACCACGTCGATCATAGGCTTCCACCACAATCTGTACGCTCTGGCCACGTGTTGGCTGCATTTCCCAGTCGGCTTCTACCGCACGTTCAGGCTCTTGGGTGATCATGCGCACATAGTCCGGACAAGCCACCTTATGAATGCTTACCCCACGATTCAGGGTAATATAACCGGCGATCGACTCACCATGCACCGGTTGGCAACATTGCGCGACATGCAGCTCTACGTTATCCAGCCCGTCAATCAGAATACCGTGCGCTGACAGCGTATGACTGGCACGCGGATTCAGCGCTGGCTTCAGCACCAGCTCAGGTTCATCCTGATCCAGATGCATATGACGATTCACCTGATTAATCAAGGCATGCAGGCTGATATCACCATTGACCAGATTCACCAGAATGTCATCACCGGTTTTGACATTAAAATGATTGCAATAATCACTCAAATCGATCGATTTTGGATGAATCGCCAGACGTGACAATTCTTTATTCAGCACTTCACGGCCGACTTCCAGGTTTTTACTGCGGTCCTGTTGACGGAACCAGTGACGCAACTTGTCACGCGCACGTGCAGTCTTGATATAACCCAGAGAGTTAACCAGCCAGTCCCGATTCGGCTCACGGTCTTTTTTGGTCAGAATCTCGACCTGTTCCCCGGTTTTCAGGGTATAGGTCAGTGGCACATAGCGCTGATTGACACGCGCCGCATAGCATTTGTTACCAACTTCGGTATGCACATGATAAGCAAAGTCGAGCACAGTTGAATCACGCGGCAACTCTTTGATATCACCATCACGACTAAACACATAAATTTTTTCGAAGCCTTCGAAGTCTTGAATATGTTCGAAGTTTTCGATTTCATCTTCTGCTTCTTTATGTGCACTGGACTCATTACGTTCCTGATAATGCTCGAGAACTGCGCGTAAGGAATGCAAACGATGGTTAAAAGAATGATCGGTGGTTTTCGAGCCTTCTTTATAATTAAAGTGCGAACACACCCCCAGCTCTGCTTCTTCATGCATGCTGTAAGTACGAATCTGCACTTCAAGTGATTTGTTCTCGGCAATTACAGCCGTATGCAGGGAACGATAGCCATTGGCTTTTGGATTGGTAATATAGTCATCAAACTGATGCGGAATATGTCGCCAGATCTGATGTACAATCCCTAAACTGTGGTAACACTCCGGTACGCTCTTGACCAATACCCTTAAGGCACGAATATCATAGAGCTGGTCAAAACTCAGGCTCTTGCTTTTCATTTTTCGATAAATCGAATAAATGTGTTTTACGCGTCCGTTAATTTCAGCTTCGATGCCATATTCAGACAATTCATTGCGTAATTTATCAATCACGAATTGAATATATTGCTCTCGCTCTAAACGTTTTTCATTCAGTAAAGAAGCAATTTCTTTATAACGTTCTGGCGCAAGATAACGGAAGGCCAAGTCTTCCAGTTCCCACTTTAACTGGGCGATGCCTAAACGGTGCGCCAGTGGTGAGTAGATCGTCAGAATTTCTCGGGCAACCCGCTCCTGACGTTCACGCGAGGAATTGGTCAGCTCACGCAAGGCATAGGTACGCTCTGCCAACTTCACCAGAACCACACGCACATCTTCAGTCACTGAAATCAGCATTTTATAAATGCCGGACAGATGTTCACGCTGATTATTATCGAAATGGTCTTCCAGACGTTTATTTTTTTCGATCAGTTCAGACAGTTTACCCATGGCCAGCGTGCCCTTGACCAGGCTATGCACTTGCTCGCCAAACTTCTCTAACACTTCAGTCAGTGGCATGACGCCTTCACGCACCGAACGATAGAGCATGGCCGCGGACAGGGTATCTTCATCGACATGCAGATGTGCCAAAATATCCGCCATCTCAATACCGGTATAAAAGGTATTGGAACGATGCTGAACCGTACTTTGCAGCTCTCTTTCTAATGTTAAGTGGGCGACTTCTTCGAGCTGCTGTAAAGGTGCCCCATCTAATATGCCACGAACCCGATCCAACCACTCAGTCAGATCGTGGTGTGCTTGTTCGGCATGTTCTACAGTCGTCTCCTGTGACAACTCATTGAGTCGTCCAGGGAGTTGCTCACGTACTGTGACCATACCCTTCTCCTACTTGTAAATACATCATTTCTTCAATCGTTCATTTAATTTTCTTTTTCGAACAATGCAATCGATTCAACATGCCCAGTATGCGTGAACATATCCATCACTCCGGCTTGAGTGAGGCGATAACCCTGTTGTACCAAGAGCCCTGCATCTCTTGCGAGTGTCGCAGGATTACATGACACATAAACGATTCTTTTTGCGCCAAACTGAGGAAGATAATGCATGACTTCTTCTGCGCCAGCACGTGGCGGGTCAATCAATAATGCATCAAAACCTTGATTTGCCCAAGTCTGGTGCGAGAAATCTTTGGTTAAATCTTGTGAATAAAAAGCAACTTGGGCAATACCATTATTTTTGGCATTTTCCGCACCGCGTTGCACCATTTCTTCACTCCCTTCCACTGCAATCACCTGACCAGATGTGCCTACACAGCGTGCCAGTGCTAGAGAAAAATTTCCTAATCCACAAAATAGATCCAGAACCCGCTCACCCTGTTGCAACTGTAGCAAATTACATGCCAGCGCTACCATTTGTGGATTGATAGTCGAATTCACCTGAGTGAAGTCCACAGGATTAAAACCGAATTTCACATCAAAGTCATCAAGACTATAGTGCAAGCGCGCCGCGGCATCTGGAGCATCAATTCGCGAGAGTGTATCTTTGCCGGCAGGCTGCACATACAGTTGCCAGCCTTTCTGTAACGTAAATTCGCGCAATTGGTTGACATCAGCCACTGATAATTTTGCAGTTTCACGCACCAGTAAGGCAATATCCTGATCCCCCATGGCCAATTCTATATGACCAATGTCAGCCTTGCCATTGAGACTTTGCAGCAATTGTTTAAGGCTTGTAAGCGATCCAAATTCACGATCCAGAATCATGCAGCGCTCAATCGAGGTTAATTTATTGCTTTGATTCTCACGAAAACCCACCACCAATGTGTCTTTAGCCGGCAGATAACGCACTCCGATCCGGGCTTTACGGCGATAATCTTCACGCTCGGAACGTAGCGGTGCAAGCCACTGCACAGGCTGGATGCCAGCAAAATGCTGTAAATGCGATTTCAGCACATTCTGTTTTAGTTCAATCTGTGCATCGGCTGCGATATGCTGCATATTACAGCCGCCACAGACCCCAAAATGTGCACAGATCGGCTTGACGCGAATTTCGGAAGCTTCGCTGAGTAATTCAAGACTGTCAGCTTCTTCCAGTTTTTTAACTTCACGGGTAATGCGAGCACGCACGGTTTCACCGGGCAAGGCATAACGGATAAAGACTTTCTTGCCGTGTTTATGCGGTGGATGATCCGGGTGTGAACCATAATGAGCGATGCCACGTCCCTCATGCGAAAGTGACTCAACCTGAAAAATGTACTCGGGTTGCTGGGTAGGACGTGTGTGTGCTCGATGCTTCATGAAAACCTAGGATGTGGGAGTTGGAAAATCAAAACGGGTAAAGTCAGTTCTTTGTGACGTTTCACGCCAAACCGATAAAAAGTCCGCATGCTGCGGTTGGGTATGCAAATATTGAATCGTACTGTGCAGCAAATGCTGATAATCCGGCAATAACAGCTGTCCTTTTAACAACAGCCAGCGGATATAGACCAGCCAGGTATTCAGCACATCGCCTTCACAATAAGAGGTCAGTTCGGTCCATTGCTGATTGCGGACATATTCAGGAACCCGATAGGCCCCGTCACCGCGTTTACCCGGATAACCCAGCAAATGTGCAACATCGTCCAGCTTCTGGAAATGACGCGCATGGAACATGGCCATCACATCCATTAAGTCGACATGACGATGATGGTAACGATTCTGGTAGTTATTATAACGCTTTTGCGTGTCAATTTCGCCCTGATCGAATAGACTCGGTGCAGAGAGTCCATGATACATGGCACGGTATAAAATCACCGGTAAATCAAACTGTGAACCATTCCAGCTGACCAGCGTCGGATGACGCTTATCAAAAATCGATAAGAATTTTCTTAAAATTTCCGCTTCAGAATGCTGTTCCCGGCTAAAAGAAAACAGCTTCATGCCCTGCTCATCGATCCATAAACCGGAAATACAGACAATTTCATGCAAGGGCGGACGCTGAAAATCAGAGCCTGAATCCTGACGGCGCAGTTTGGTCAGGGCCTGATCCAGATCTGCTTCAGGCAGGTCCAGACCAAATAAATGCGCGCCTGATTTGAGATCGGTTTGGGTTTCAATATCGAAAGTTAAAACAGGCAGGCGCATAACACAGTGCTCAAATAATTATTCAGAATCTTGCACAGAGAATAACCCTGTAGACAAGTAACGGTCACCACGGTCACAAATAATACACACAATGACGGCATCCGGATGTTCTTCCGCCAGCTTGATGGAAGCCCACACTGCACCACCAGATGAAGTACCAGCACTGATGCCTTCTTTCTGCGCCAGCTTGCGCATGGTTTTTTCAGCTTCAATTTGTGGAATATCAATAATACGATCCACGCGACTGCGGTCAAAAATGGTCGGCAGATATTCTTCCGGCCAGCGACGGATTCCGGCAATGCTTGAACCATCAGATGGCTGTAAACCCACGATCTGAATCTCCGGATTCATTTCCTTCAGATATTTCGAGACACCCATAATAGTGCCGGTGGTACCCATAGAACTGACAAAGTGGGTAATCTTGCCACCGGTTTGCTGCCAGATTTCAGGACCTGTAGTCAGATAATGTGCCTCGACATTATCCGGATTGCCAAACTGGTTCAGTACCAGACCCACGCCATCATTTTGCATTTGAGCGGCCAGATCACGTGCACCTTCCATGCCTTGTTCTTTGGTGACTTCAATCAGTTCGGCACCATAAGCACGCATCGCATCCTTACGTTCCTGACTCATATTGTTCGGCATGATCAGCTTCATTTTATAGCCACGCATCGCTGCGACCATCGCCAATGCAATCCCCGTATTTCCGCTCGTTGCTTCAATCAGGGTATCACCCGGCTTGATCTGTCCACGCTTCTCGGCCTGCATGATCATATTATAGGCCGGACGGTCTTTGACCGATCCTGCCGGATTATTGCCTTCGAGTTTCGCAAGTACTGTAGCTTGAGTGTGACTTGCCAGACGCTGTAAACGCACCAGTGGCGTTTTGCCAACATAGTGGTCTAACAAAAATTCATCTGCTTGAAAATCGGGGGTGGTATTACTCATTGTGTGCACCTATATCGAGGTGCGGCTATTGTATGAAAAAATGCTTTTCCCTGCATCCATTTAGCACTGCTTTTTCAGGAAACTCTCTAAAACGGACTCAGTATCCCGCTATAAACTTCATTTCCCTGTGATTTAGCAAGGTCAAGCAGCTCAGGTGTGAATATAAAAGCGTTATTTTCAGCCCCGGATTTTCAGACGACTGAAGTCTTCATCGCCCGCTTTTCACTGTATTTCAGCAATCATTTAACTGAAATCTCTTGTATTTTTAGAGGTTGATCTGAACCCTTATAAAAATAATGCTTAAATTTTAACTGTCGATTTAAAGCATGCTAATATGCCAGACATAAAGAAAATACTGCTCAAATCATGTCAACGATCAATAAAAAGCTGTTTAAACGCCTACACTTAAATCACGCCTATGGACAGTTGATTGCGCTGATTTTTGTGCCGATTACTATTTTGGCCTGTGTTGGCGCGATGCTGGTGTTGACTGAAACCTCGAATGCCGCACGTGCCCAGCAAAAGCAGATGGCAATTGCCATTATGACGCGTTTTCAAGGCACGTCTGAGTATGCACTGGATATTTTAAGCCTGTATCCCTGGCAATATGATCAGGCCCACAATGCCATGCAGAATATGCTCAATGAAAAACATCTGGTTCGGGCAGCCATTCTGGATGACAGTGGCAAGAATCGTTTAGGTATCGGCTTTCAGGAACAGGCCGCTTGGCCCGATTTTGATAAAAGCGGTAACTTTATTGGCCCGATTCTGCATAAAGACAATCATATTTATGCCATTAAAGTGAATGAAAACAGTTTTTCTAAAGGCTGGCTGGCAATTGAACTGGATAATCAGCCGCTGGCCATTGCCCGCTACCGGGTATTGATCGTATTGATTGCAACGGGTCTATTAACCTTATTATTGTTATTACTCTGTCTGAATTTCTACTCACGGCGCTGGATTGCACCGATGTATGAAATTCGCATGCAGTTGCAACGCCTGAATGCCGATACCCTCGGCCAGCATATGGTGATTAACAGCACCGGAGAGCTGCGTTTACTACAACGGGATATTGCCAATGTGGTAAAACGTCTGCATTTTAGTTTTCTGGAACTGCGCGAACATACTGAACAGACTGAAGATGATTTACGTCGTACTTTAGATACGCTCGAAGTACAGAATATTACTTACCGTCAGGCACGTGACCAGGCGATTTCAGCCAACCAGGCCAAGTCGGTGTTTCTGGCCAATATTTCCCATGAACTGCGTACCCCGCTCAACAGTATTGATGGCTTTATTCATCTGCTCTTGCGTCAGGGCAATCTCAGCAATGAGCAAAGTCTATATTTGCAGACTATTCGTAAATCTTCCGCACATTTACTGGCGCTGATTAATGATGTGCTGGATTTTTCCAAAATTGATGCCGGCAAACTGGAACTGGAAACCGCAGCTTTCGATCTGGAAGAAGCCATTTTTGATGTGATGGACATGCTCTCGCCACTGGCGGCACAAAAACATATTGATATGGCCTTCTACTACGCAGATAGCGTACCGAAACATGTGATTGGCGATGCGCTACGCTTTAAGCAGATTCTGACCAACCTGATTTCCAATGCGATCAAATTCACGCCGGATGGCGAAATCATCGTGCGGGCACGTATGGAACATGAGGGGATCGATCGATGTGTCTTGCATTTTAGTGTACAGGACAGCGGCATTGGCCTGAGTGGTACCGATCGTAAGAAGTTGTTTGAATCTTTCTCACAGGGCGATACTTCGGTCACCCGTCAGTTTGGCGGTACAGGACTGGGGCTAGCCATTTCCAAGCAACTGGTCAGCCTGATGCATGGCCAGATTGGCTTTGAAGATAATCAGGAACGTGCCCCAACCGAAAAAGGCTCGACTTTCTGGTTTACTGCACAATTCCTGGTCGATGAAGATACTGTAATTGATCATCCAGATTTCAATGAATTGACGGTGGTGTCTTATCTGGCCCATCCGGCAACCGCGAACGTCTTGCGTCATTATCTGGAAAATTATCAGGTCAAGCATATTGAATGCGCATCGATTCTGGATCTGTTTAGCCGCCTGAATCATCTACAGAACTCTGAAAACACCTGGCTCATCGTCGATCATAGTGGCGACAGCGAAGTCCTGTTACGCGAGATCCGTTCGCGTTATCAGGGTCATTTGGCCGTATATGGTTATCAGATGCAACTCGATCCAAGCATGCTGAACGACCATCGTGCCCGTGCTCTGCATCAGCCACTCAGCCGCAGTGCCTTGATTCAGCTGCTGGGCAATCAACCGGTCTTCGATCAGGAACAGCATGAAGACTTTAATGGTCAGGGCCTGCATATTCTGGCCGTCGATGATCATTTACCCAACCTGATTGTTTTGGAAGCATTACTTGCTGAACTGAATGTCACCACCAGCAAAGCCCTGAGCGGACAGGAAGCGATTGATATCATCCAGCGCCGTTATGAGCAGAAACAGCCAGCTTTTGATCTGGTCTTTATGGATATTCAGATGCCGGTGATGTCGGGAATTGATACCACACGTGCGATTCGCTCACTGGAATCGACCTTTGAAAACCATAACCGACTGCCGATTATTGCCCTGACTGCGCATGCGCTGTCGGATGAAAAACATAAGCTGCTGCAAAATGGCATGGATGATTATGTCACCAAGCCGATCCAGATCGAGCAGATTGTGCAGATTCTGACCCACTGGACCACCGAACATTTTAAACGGCTTCCAGTGCTGGAACGCGCCCATGTGATTGATGCACTGGATCCGAATATTCTGGACTGGCAGCAAAGCCTGCAACTGGCAGCCAATAAGGAAGATCTGGCAGTAGACCTGTTACGCATGCTGGTCGACAGTTTTGCCGATGAACTCACTGAAATGCATCAGTTAATTGAACTGGAAGATTTCCCGCAACTGGAACATGTCTTGCATCGTTTATATGGTGCAACCCGCTATGTCGGCGCACCGACTTTGCAGAAAGTCACGGGCGGATTCGAACAGTTCGTTTCAACCCTGCGCAAAGAACGTCGCAAGGCCGACGAAAACTTTGTTCAAGACGTGCTGAAACATTTTGATGAACTTAAAGCCGTGATCGAACAAGTTGAACAGGCCGCCCAGCAAATTCTGAAACAACATTTGAATTAAAACTTGGAGCTGCTCAGTCCGTGACTGAAGAAGTATGACTGAGCTGTCATGCAAGCTCATAGGCCACATGCTATGCTCGGCTCAGGAAAAATAAGGAAGAATGCCATGTCACTCGTGCGCTTGGAAAAAAATAACGGCATTGCCACAGTTACACTGAATCGCCCGGATAAACGCAATGCCATGAGCTTTGCCCTGCTGCGTGAACTGGTTGCGACTGCGCAGAAAATCAAAAAAGATAAAAGTATCCGTTGCGTCATTTTAACCGGCGAGGCGCAGGTGTTTAGTGCCGGCATTGATCTGGCCGATTTAAATAATCCTAAAAATCGTGTCTATGCGGCCTGGGAGTTAATCCGTCCGGGTCAGAGCCTGTTCCAGAAAGCCTTTCTGGTCTGGCAGGAATTACCTGTGCCGGTGATCGCTGCGATGCAGGGCTTCTGTTTTGGCGCTGGTATGCAGCTTGCTCTGGCTGCAGATATCCGTATTGCACATCCTGATACCAAAATGTCGATTATGGAAACCCGTTGGGGACTGGTACCAGATATGGGGCTCAGCCGTTCGCTGAAAGGTCTGATTGGGATTGATCTGGCCAAAGAACTGACTTTGACTGCCCGGATTTTTGACAGTGCCTATGCCAAAGAGATTGGTCTGGTTACCCATGTGGATCAAGAACCGTTGGCACGCGCACAAGCATTGGCTGAGGAAATGCTGCAACGCTCTCCGGATGCCCTGATGGCCTCTAAGTTTGTACTGGATGCCATGCAGCATCGCCCAAATAAATCTTTACGTATGGAAAAAATCTGGCAGCTCAAATTATTGCTAGGTAAAAACAGTCAGCTGGCTCGAAAAAAGGACAAGAATCCGGAAGTCCAGTTCGTGCCACGCCAATATAACTAAATCGAGTTAGAGTCCAAGCAAGGAATAAGAAAAAGCATGCAGTTAAATCGCGATACTAAGATTGCCTTTTTGGGTATGGGCCTGATGGGACGCCGGATGGCGACCCGTCTACTACAGGCAGGTTTTCAGGTCGCGGTATGGAACCGCACCCCGGCAGCTTGCCATCCCTTAATCGACTTGGGTGCAACTGCGCTGTCTTTGAATCAGATTGCGGATTATCCAGTGATTTTGACTTGCTTGGCAGATGATCAGGCGGTGCAATCGGTCTTTGAGCAGATCGTGCCGTATTTGGTTGCCGATCAAATCATTGTGGATTTTTCCAGCCTTTCGGTGCAGCAAACCCACGCGCTTGCAGCACAAGCACAGACCAGACAGGTGAACTGGATTGACTCCCCAGTTTCAGGCGGTACCGCAGGTGCTGAACAAGGCAGTCTGGTGATTTTTGCCGGTGGTGATGCCACAATGATTGAACATCTTGACCCAATTTATGCAGCACTTTCACAGCGCGTTACCCGTATGGGCGACACCGGTACTGGTCAGGCGACCAAAATTTGTAATCAGCTCATTGTCGCAGCCAATAGTACCCTGATCGCGGAAGCAGTGGCATTGGCGGGCCTTGCAGGTGTAGATACACGCCTACTGGCACCTGCCTTGGCGGGTGGTTTTGCCGATTCCAAACCTTTCCAGATTCTGGCGCCACGTATGGCCACACAAACTTTCGAACCGGTGCAATGGAAAGTGCAGACCTTATCTAAAGATCTGAACAATGCCGTGCAACTGGCCCAAAGCTTTGACCTGGATGTTCCGGTCGCGACTCAGGCCTTATCACAGCTGCAAATCCATCAGGCCCAGGGCTTTGCCGAGGCCGATCTGGCCACTGTGATTCAACAGCTCAAGCACGCATAATTTTTACTTTTGTAATACCCTGAATATATAAGGAAAATACATGATTAAACTCGCCGTTAACCTGTCGATGATTTTTACCGAAGTGCCACTCATCGAACGCTTTGCACTGGCGCGAGCACAGGGCTTTAATCATGTCGAAATCCAGTTTCCTTATGAATTGACGATTGGCCAGATTCAAAATCAGCTCAGTCTCCATCAACTGGATTTATGCCTGATTAATGTGCCTGCCGGTGATTTAATGCAGGGCGGCCATGGTCTGGCAGGTATCCCGGGGCGGGAAATCGAGTTCCGTCATGCTGTTGAACAAGCCATCCAGTATGCTACGGCCTTAAATGTACCTCGGGTCAATATTCTGGCCGGCAAACAGCCTCTGGATTGTGACCTGTTGCCCTGCCTGAATACGCTGGCAAGTAATCTGAAAATGGCCTGTTCAATGCTGCTTGAGCATCAAATTGAACCGGTCTTTGAAATGGTCAATGGCACCGATATGCCACGTTTTTTGATTCAAAATGTTGCACAAGCTCAGGAAATGCTGGAAGCAGTCAATCATCCAGCCTTAAAAATGCAGTATGACTGCTATCACATGGCGATGATGGGCGAAGATGTACTGGAAAGTTTAAAAGAAAATATTCACCTGATTGGTCATATCCAGTTTGCGGATTGTCCGGGACGACATCAACCCAATACGGCGTCCATTCAATATCATGATATATTTCAGTGGTTAAAACATAGTCAATATCAAGCTTATGTCGCTGCCGAATATAAGCCGATGCAGCATTCCAATGACTCCTTTGTCTGGAAAGCCGAATTCTTTCCGGAGCATGACTGAGTGGACTGCGGCTTCATTTGAAATTCAGCACTAAAACCGCTATATTAGACCATGCATAATTGTTAGGAAATTACACACCCCATGAATTTAGAACCATCGCCCAGCGCTTCTAATTCTCACGATCTTACTATGAATTCAAATTCTCAAGCTGTACAGGACTGCTTAAAAGTCGTACATGCTGCACTTGAAGATGTAAAAGCAAAAGAAATTGTTGAGCTTGATGTCAGCGGTATCAGTAATGTGGCTGATGCTATGGTCATTGCAAGCGGCACATCGACACGTCATATCAAATCACTGGCCAATAACGTTGCTGAAGAAGCACGTAAAGCTGGCTTCCGTCCGCTTGGTATTGAAGGCGAACGTGATGCTGAATGGATCCTCATCGACCTCGGTTATGTAGTGGTTCATTGTATGCTTCCAACAGCGCGTAAATTCTATGACCTAGAAAGCTTATGGCGCAATCCTACAGATACTGACTCTGTAGCGTAAAAACCGAATATTCAAAAAAGCGACCTGTATAGGTCGCTTTTTTATTGCCTGTTCATCGGACTTTATAAGCATTAATACAACTCAATCTGTTAACTATTTTTCTTTAATTTTCATCTTGTCTTATGCACCGATTTGATGGGTATTTTAGGATAAATTCATCATAAACATAGACGTTCGATGACCGCTCAATCATCCTTTTTCCAAAATATAAAATAAAAAATCCCCCTTTATTAAAGGGGGACTTAGGGGGATTTAAATGATTAGTGACCCGTACCATTAATGGCTTTGGTCATATCTTCCACCACTTTCTTGGCATCACCGAAGATCATCATGGTCTTGTCGTTATAGAACAAGTCATTGTCCAGACCTGCATAACCGGTCGCCATTGAACGTTTGATTACCATAATAGTACGTGCTTTATGCGCTTCCAGAATCGGCATGCCATAAATCGGCGATGTTGGATCATCTTTGGCTGCCGGGTTGACAACGTCGTTTGCACCAATCACCAGCACCACATCCGTTGCCGGGAAGTCAGAGTTGATTTCATCCATCTCTAAAATATCTTCATAGGGTACGTCAGCTTCAGCCAGCAATACGTTCATATGACCTGGCATACGACCTGCCACCGGATGAATTGCAAAACGTACGGTTACGCCCTGCTCTTTTAAGATGTTCGCAAGTTCTTTGACCGCATTCTGTGCACGACCTTGCGCCATACCATAACCCGGTACAATCACCACGCTGTCCGCATTTGACATGAGGAAGCCCGCATCATCTGCTGAACCAGAACGGTGGTTACGTGGCGCTTTATCGCCTGCATCAGCTGCTGCAACCGCTGTACCGCCCATTGCGCCACCAAACAGAACGTTGATGATTGAACGGTTCATGGCTTTACACATGATATAAGACAGAATCGCACCTGAAGAACCGACCAGTGAACCCGCCACAATCAGCATGTTGTTTTCAAGCGTGAAACCAATCCCTGCTGCAGCCCAACCAGAGAATGAGTTGAGTAGCGAGACCACCACCGGCATATCACCACCGCCGACAGGTGCAATCCAGACCCAGCCAAAGATCAGTGCAAGTGCTGTCATTGCCCAGAATGCGGTCATATTCCCTGTTGAGAAGAACATGAAACCAAACACCAACATGGCAATAAAGATGATGGCCTGAACAGGTTTTACCCATGCGCCAGAAATGGTTTTTGCCCATTTCTTCGCAGCCAGTTTTCCATAAGCAAAGACTGATGCTGTAAAGGTAATTGCACCGACAAAACAACCCACGAACAGTTCAAATAAATGAACACGGCTCATTTCATGGAAATTGACACCATTGGCCGCCAACAGGTCTGGACCGAGTTCAATCAGTTTGTTGTTATGAATAATTGCAGCAATCGCAATCAAGACCGCAGCCAGACCCACCAATGAGTGCATCAGCGCCACAGTTTCTGGCATTTGGGTCATAGGGACAGTACGCGCACGGGCAATACCCACCACCGCACCTGCTACCATTGCGCCCACAATCATCCACACCACAGGATTATCTGCAACAAAGAAGGTGGTCAATACTGCAATCGCCATGGCGATCATACCGTAACGGTTACCTTGGATTGCAGTTTTAGGACCTGATAAACCACGTAGCGTCAGGATAAAAAGAACGGCACCAATCAGGTAGAACCAATCCGCATATTCTCGAATCATTTCCATGAATTAACCCTCTTTTTTCTTTTGCTTAGGTTTAAACATTTCCAGCATACGAGCAGTCACGGCAAAGCCACCGAAAATGTTAATGCTCGCCAGGAATACTGCAATTGCGCCAAGTACGCTCACCACGTTAATGGTCTGGAAATCCACGCTGCCTTCAACGCCGATCACCGGCAGACCAACAGTCTGGATCATTGCACCGACAATAATGATCGATGACAAGGCATTGGTGACCGCCATCAACGGCGTATGCAATGCTGGCGTTACCCCCCACACCACGTAGTAACCTACGAAAATGGCAAGGACAAAAATCGTAATTGTTTCAACCATGAGTCTTCTCCTTAACCACGTTTCAGCAGCACTTGGCCGGCATGAGTGACAAGTAGGGCTTTTTGAATTTCTTCTTCTGGATTCAGGACAAAATTCTTATCGGCATCAAACAGCGTTTCGACAAAATTAAACACGTTACGTGCATATAAAGCCGATGCTTCAGTCGATACAGTCGAAGGAATATTGGGAATACCGAGAATTTTGACGCCGTTTTCAGTATGTACGGTTTCACCGCATTTCGAACCTTCAACGTTACCGCCCGATTCCACTGCCATATCTAAAATGACTGAACCCGGTTTCATTTTCGCAACTGTTTCAGCACGGATTAAACGCGGTGCATCACGGCCGGGTAAAAGCGCTGTGGTAATCACAATGTCAGCATTTGATACGGCTTTATCCACAATGGCAGCCTGATCGCGGATGTATTCCTCACCCGGCATCCAGCCATAACCATTCTTGGCCGCATCCGCCGCTTTTTGCTGCTCTTCGGCTGACATCGGCACATCCAGCCATTTACCGCCCAATGATTCCACTTGGTCTTTTGCTGTTGGACGCAAGTCTGTGGCTTCCACAATAGCGCCTAAGCGTTTTGCAGTGGCAATGGCTTGCAGACCCGCGACCCCGACGCCCATGATCACCACACGGGCCGGTTTGACCGTCCCCGCAGCCGTCATTAGCATCGGGAACATGCGCTGGTATTCAGCCGCAGCCAAAAGCACCGATTTGTATCCTGCAAGGTTGGCTTGAGAAGACAAGACATCCATATTCTGCGCACGAGACAAGGTCCGTGGCAAAAGTTCCAATGCAAATGCAGACACGTTCTGTGCCGCAAATTGGTCAAGCTCAGTATTACGGTAAGGATCAAACATCGCCACGATGGCGGTGTTCGGATTGAGTTTTTGAATTTCCTCACCTTTCGGTGCACGAACTTTTAAAATCAATTGACTGCCGGTGTAGGCATCATCCGTAATTTTGGCACCAACTTGTTCATAGGCACTATCGATATAGGCAGCTTTAAGCCCTGCACTACGTTCGATAATCACGCTATGTCCTGCGCTGATCAATTTCTTTACTGTCTCTGGCGTCGCAGCGACGCGATTTTCACCGACAACAGTTTCGGCTGGAATTCCGATCTGCATGAGCGTTCCTCAAGCTAATTTTTCTTAAGTAAACATCGCTTAAACGATGCTTCCCCTCAGGATGTGTTCTTGTTGAATTTTTGGATTCTAATCAAACTGTTTGAAATTACTACCTACTATTTATTTAATAAATGCCTATATATTGAACTGATGATTCATAAAAATGTTGCTGTACTGGTGCGTGGCTTACATACGCCAAATATTTATATTTGATTATTTTATAAACGATATTCATTTACCTGAATGAAAACCTGAAAATGCGCTCGGCTGATAAGCCGCCTACTTGAGATTTCTTTTGTTACATTGATCTTTCTGACCAAAATTCCTGTTTTGGTTCTTTAGGCTACCCGTTTCTGAATAGGTCTCTCTGCTAAGGACAGCGGCACTTTAGCTTTCCAAGTTTTCTAAATTTGACTTTATTGACAAATAAAGAACTTATTCCCGATAAGCTATCTGATCTGTAAAGTAATACCTTTTATTCAATTTAGTTATGATTTAGCACCCATCGAGCTAGGGTTGAATTGATGGATGTGACACAACGAGATCTGTGGGTCTAAGGGTCACTTATCTCTAAAATGATCAGACCAAGAGGAACAAAAATCTTGCTGACCATTTATTATATTAATGTCATAAACCGAATAAGTGACTAAAATAAAGTTTATGCACCATATCTGCGCATAAAATGAGAGCCATTATTTAATTTTTTTCATTTTCAGGGGATTTTCCGTTCTTTCTTTGTCCTATGCATTGTAATAAAGCCAACTATTGATCAAAAATCTGGCAACCTGATCATTCCTGACTGGTTTTCTAATTCAAGTCCTGTGTAATCCTTGCGATCTAAGATCTTTTCATTGAGTCATTGTAATATTTTTCTACTTTTAAAGCCTAAAGTTCTCACTTATAGTGCCTTTCATTCCTGCATCAATGCGCTGCTTGTTTTAAATTCTCCTCGGCTTAGATAAGGTTGCTGCTATGAACACGCCCCTCGATATCAGTCAAAACAAGCCCTTATTATGGCTGATGGCGATTGCCTGTGGTTTATGTGCCGGCGCCAACTATTATTGCCAGCCACTGATTTCATCGATTCAGCAATATTATCAGGTGCCGGAATCACAAGTGGCGCTCACCGTTACCTTTGCTCAAATCTCTTATGCATTAGGCCTGCTGTTTATTGTACCTTTGGGCGATATGCTGAATAAAACCAAGCTGATTCCCTTTCTCATGCTGGGTGCAGCTGCAGGTTTATTTATTTGTGCCAGTGCGATAAACCTGCCGATGCTGTGGGTTGGCACCATCATTGCCGGACTGTTTTCCGTGGCGGCACAGATCCTGATTCCCCTGGCCACCATGGCAGTCAAACCGGAAAAAACTGGAGAAGTGGTGGGTTTCCTGATGAGCGGCTTGCTGGTCGGTATTCTGCTCTCGACCAGTATTGCGGGATTATTGTCCGACCTGTTTCACTGGAAAATGATCTATATCGTCAGTGGCATCAGCATGCTGGCTTTAAGTTTTTATCTACGAGGAAAATTACCGAGTCTGCCACGTCTAAGAATCAGCTATACAGCGATTTTCAAATCTATGGCGAGCTTATTAACACATGAACCACGACTGGTCTTGCGCTCTCTTACCGGTGCCTGTGCTTTTGCCGCCATGAGCATGCTGTTCTCGACCATTGCCCTGCTGCTGACCCAAGAACCTTTCCAGCTTTCTGATGTCATGGTCGGTCTGGTGACACTGGTTGGTGTCTTTGGCGCATTGTCGACTCAATTCATTGGTAAATGGGCCGATCGGGGCCATATCAAAACCTTGAGCTGGATTGGCTGTTCGATCCTGATTGGGAGCTGGCTGTTCCTATATTTTGGTGCGGTATCGCTGCTGAGCTATATTCTGGGCTATGGACTGATTAATCTGGGGTTGGCGATTACGCATAGCTGTAATCAGAATGTGATTTTCCGCCTGCGCCCCGATGCCAAATCACGGGTCAATTCACTGTATATGACCCTGTATTTTATTGGCGGTGCCTGTGGTTCAGCCTTAGGGGTTTATGCCTGGCATCATGGGGGCTGGAGCATGACCTGTATGGCAGGACTCGGGCTGGCCCTAGGCGCTACCCTATTCGCCTTACTGGATCAATGGCATCACGCCCGGACAGCAGCCTAGATGCTTAACTATACTTAGCTGACTTGAGCCGCTGGATAGAAAGGTTTATTTAAATCTAGAGCAACTGAATTTTCCAATAAAATACAGATAAAGACCGGCAGCAAAGCGGCCAGAATCCGGCAGCTTTCCTCGAGTGACTTGTGATTCAGGGAACTATGATAGGTAACTCCGCCCTGCATGAGCTGATGATGTAATGTATATAAACGACGAAACACCCCGACTAAAATTTCGACAGAATTTCGCTCATTTAAAGCATGCTGTATGATTTTTTTCTGTGTTTCCAGTTCAGCATTACAGCTTTCCAGACTAATTTTCTGGTGACGATAATCCCAAAAACTTTGTTCCATATAGGGGTTCACTAAGAGTGAGTGGATTGGCTGACTGTACTTTTCCCAGACAATATGATTAATCTTCTGGTCCAGATCATTTTGGCAAAGTATTTCTAGAAATTGACGCAGCTTATCCTTTCCCTGAACCCGATCATCCTCTTCTGCATAAATAGCCTGAAAACCAATCCATAGACTGATGAATTTAAAATCCAGATCTTGATCCAAGTCTAGCGCTTTTTTAAACCAGCCTAAGCCACGATGAATTTTTAAGTTAAAATGTGCTGAATTTTGTGCTTTATGGCTTTTATAAATCTCCTCCAATAACAGCATAATTATTCTCCTTATTTCTATCATTTTTTATATTGGTGTTTCTACTATCAAAATATACCATTCTGGAATGACTTGGAATTCTAATTTTATTTCTTGTTTTATGTCCTGGACTTACTGGCTTGACTCAAGTTCGCCGGGTCGTTCTGCTGATTTTATGCTAGTATTACGCCCTCTTTTTTTGCGATGTTGGCCTAGCGAGCTTGGGCAAAAAAAATAATCTTTGGGTGATTTATTCATCCCTTCTTCTTCCATTTCGTTAAGGCATAATTTTGAATGACTGATCTGACCACCATTGAAAATAAACTTCAACCACGAATCAGTGTTGCCCCGATGATGGATTGGACCACCAAAGACTATCGCTTCTTTGCCCGTCTGTTTAACCCAAATGTGATTATGTACACTGAAATGGTCACCACAGGTGCCATCATTTATGGGGATGCCAAACGGCATTTGGACTTTAACACCGAAGAACAGCCGATCGTGCTACAACTTGGTGGCTCGAATCCTAAAGATCTCGCGATCTGTACCAAGATGGCACAGGATTGGGGTTATAACGAAGTCAATTTAAATGTGGGTTGCCCGAGTGACCGGGTACAGAATAATAAAATTGGGGCCTGCCTCATGGCTGAACCCGATTTAGTCGCGGAATGTATTGCTGAAATGCAGCATGCGGTGGATATTCCAGTGACTGTAAAACACCGGATCGGGATTGATGATATGCAGTCTTATGAAGAAATGCTGCATTTTGTCGATACCGTGGCTAAAACCGGCTGCAATAATTTTATCGTACACGCGCGCATTGCCTTATTAAAAGGTCTATCGCCTAAAGAAAACCGCGATGTGCCGCCCCTGCGTTATGAAGATGTTTATCGCCTGAAGCAGGATCGTCCTGATCTGCTGATTGAAATCAATGGCGGGATCAAGACCTATGCCGAAACGCTGGAACATCTCAAACATGTCGATGGCGTGATGATTGGTCGCGAAGCCTATCATAATCCGTACTTATTGGCTGAACTGGGCCAATTGTGGAATCTGGATGCACCTGATCGTTTCGAGATCATGCAACAAATGCTGCCTTATATTGCCCAGCGCATGGCAGAAGGTGCACCATTGTCAATTATTAGCCGTCATATTTTAGGACTGTTCCAGAACTTGCCGGGTGCACGTAAATGGCGTCAGGCACTAAGCGGTGGCAATGCCAAAACCTTGAAAGATGTGGAAACTGCGCTGTTTAATATTCAAGAAGCAATGCAACGTACTGAAGACTATGTGCGTGAACATCAGCAAGTTGAATCCTAAAGAATTTAAAAGTTTAATCGATATAAAAAAGCACCGATCATCGGTGCTTTTTTATAGAGATGAGCGAAGACGTTATTGAGTATATGCGGTGATATTACCGACCGGAACCGGTTCTTCCTGATAAGAAACACCTTGAAATTCTGGCTCGGCAATGGGTGTGACCAGAGAACCGCGCTCATGCTCTTTTGACTCATCTACAGGTTCCAGGTCATCTAAGGCTGCAGCCAGCTGCTGTAACTCCCGATCCAGTTGCTGCCGGTATTGCTCTATTTCAATTTCATCAATAAAAGCAAAGGCATCCTCTTCGATCGCCCACCTATAGCCTCCATCGACCTTAAAAATTTTGACATTGACCGGATATGCCTCCCCCTGATAATTCAGATGAGAAATCGCTTTAAATTGATTACCCTGCCGCTGGACAATTTTGACCTTCTGCACAGTAAAACGATAGCGTTGATAATCCTGATTGGAATTAAATTCCTGTTGCATCTGCGCTTGAATATTTCTGGCCAATTCATCCATCGAGACAAAGTAACTGCATCCAGCCAGACAGGCGATCATCCATAACACAATGATTGTTCTCATAGCGCCTCCTTCTTTTTCTTTCCTGTTCCTGCTTATAGCTGATATATGCAGTATTGTTATGCTTGCTTATTCTGTGACCTATTTTATGCTTTTTTGAAAAAACAAGAAATAAGCAGTGCATGAATCATGACTAAATTATTTAAGATTTCTACAGCTTTTTGAATAAATGATAAAAATTTACTCATAAAAAAGCCCTGAGTCTAACAGGGCTTTTTTTTTGTGAAGATTCTTTTAAAAATCGTCATCACTGGATGGATCACGATGCAAGGCATCATGAATTGCTTCGATCAGTTGCTGGGCAATTTCCTGCTTGGAGGCTTTTTCCAGATCACGTTTATCCATCTGATACTGTTCGGCAAAGAATACGGTCATGGCATTTTCATCCGACGCAAAACCGATATCGGCACGTGAGACATCATTGCAGGCAATCATATCCAGTTTTTTCGCGACCAGTTTGCCCGCGGCATATTCTTCAATATTGCGGGTTTCCGCCGCAAAACCGACCATAAATGGACGTTTCTCTTGCTGGGCAATAGTCGCCACAATATCCGGATTTTTCACAAGCGCCACATTCAGCTCATCGCCAGATTTTTTAATTTTGTGTTCTGCAACTTCGGCCACGCGGTAATCCGCCACCGCAGCAGTTGCAATAAAAATATCACAGCCATCTTCCAGCATCTGCATGCTTTCATTGAGCATTTTTACGGCAGAACTGACATTTTTGCGTTTGACACCATTTGGTGTATCCAGAGTCACTGGCCCTGCAATCAGGGTCACATCTGCCCCAGCGGCATAACAGGCAGCTGCCAGAGCAAAGCCCATTTTACCGGTACTGTGATTGGAAATATAACGTACCGGATCAATCGCTTCACGGGTTGGACCGGCGGTGATGGTGACACGTTTACCCGCAAGCTGACCAAATTTTTCTGCGATCGCACGCTGTGCTTGATGGAAATATTCTGTGACTTGTCGTGCCAGATCTTCCGGCTCAGGCATACGGCCTAAACCCACATCGCCACAGGCTTGAGATCCGGCATCCGGCATGATCACATGCACACCATCTTCAATTAAAGTGGCCAAGTTGCGTTGTGTTGGCTTAGCTGCCCACATTTGCTGGTTCATGGCAGGCGCTACCCAGACCGGTGCTTTGGTCGCCAGATATAAAGTACTGAGCAAATCATCTGCCAGACCTGCTGCAAACTTTGCCAAGGTGTCACAACTTGCAGGTGCAACCAGTAACAGATCCGCCCAACGTGCCAGCTCGATATGCCCCATACCTGCTTCCGCTTCAGGATCCAGTAATGCCGTATGGACCGGATTGCCTGATAAGGCTTGAAACGTTAAAGGTGTAATAAAAGCCTGTGCTCCTTGGGTCATCACCACCCGCACATTAAATCCGGCATCTTTCAGACGACGAACCAGAATCGCACTTTTATAGGCAGCAATGCCGCCAGTCACAGCTAAAATGATATTTTTATGAGGAATTACACTTACGTCGAAGCTCACAAACAGGCTACCTTTCTGTTGCAGTGGGGCTCACAATAGCATTAAATAAGGGCATTCCCAAGAGATCTGCTTCAGGGAAAACTCATAATTCATAATAAATAAGTCTAATAACTATGCAATTTTCTATTAAAAACTGGCCTGAACAAGAACGCCCGCGCGAACGCTTAATTCAATATGGTGCAGAAAGTTTATCCGATGCCGAACTACTGGCAATTTTCCTGCGTTCCGGCTCACAGCAACATTCCGCAGTCGAACTTGCCCGACTCTTGATTCAGCATTTCGGTCATCTCACTGCCTTACTGGATGCACCCTTAGAGGACGTCAGTCGCTTTCATGGCATGGGCATTAGCAAATATACCCAGCTCATGGCGGTCAAGGAATTAGGACGGCGTTATATTTCCGAACATCTGAAACAGGATGCACTGGAGCTCAATAATTCCAAACGGTTACGGGATTATTTACGTTTTGAACTGCTCGGTGAAACTCAGGAAGTGTTTGCAGTGCTGTGTCTGGATGCCAGTTTAAGAAAAATCAGCTTTAAAAAACTGTTTTATGGCTCGGTGAATGCATGTGATATTTCGATTAATCAATTACTGCGCTATGCAATTACCCAGCAGGCAACCTCGATTGTAATTGCGCATAATCACCCACTCGGCCGGGCCTATCCATCTCCAGCAGATCTGCATCTGACTCGTCAGATTCAGCAAGCCTGTCAACTGGTCGATATTTATTTAATCGACCACTGTATCATTGCCCTAGAGGGCAGTTTTTCTTTTGCCGAGCAGCAACTCATTCAACCCGAAATACACAGGTGATTAGCACTTGACAAAGCTGGCACAAGTCAAGAAGATCATGAAAAAACTGTGATGATTCCAATAAATGATTGTACGTGACCAGCCAAGTCTTTTTAAATTGCTGTTTTCCTGGCGAGGTACAATTTTGCCGAAAGTTTTGCCACCTTTAGGCGTAGTGATGTTGATCTCGGCCATTATCGGTGGCTTGTCACATATTGGCTCTTTTCATTTTCCAGAATTACCCCTGGTCGGCTTTACCCTGATTGGAGTGGTACTGTCGATCTTTCTCGGATTTAAGAATTCGGCCTGTTATGACCGCTGGTGGGAAGCCCGCAAACTCTGGGGTATTCTAATTGCCAATTCACGACATTTTGACCGGGATTGCCGGATGCTGTCTCAAGGTCGCCGTGAACGTGTGATTCAGCACGTGATTGTCTTTGCCAATGTTCTCCGTGACCGGCTACGCCATCAGACAGCCAATCCGACCGAACTGGTTGAAACCAGCGGCATGAGCCAGCAAGCGGTGACCCAGCTCTATCAACAGGCCAACGCGCCGCAATATACCTTAAGCCTGATTCAATGGGAGTTAATGCAGGCACTCAAAGAAGGTGAAATCTCAGACATCATCTATATGCAGATGAATAATCACGTGGCAGAACTAAGTATTGTCCAGACTGGTTGCGACCGGATTGCGACAACGCCTTTGCCTTTTGCCTATTCGGTCTTGCTGAATCGTACCGTCTATTTTTTCTGTTTTATTTTGCCTTTTAGCCTGGGTTCAACATTGGGTTTATTTACGCCTTTGCTGGTCGGAATTTTGGCTTATACCTTTTTAGGACTAGATGCCTTAAGCTCAGAAATTGAAGAACCTTTTGGCACGCAAAGTAATGATTTGCCACTGGACTCAATGGTGCGTACCATTGAAATTGAACTCTTAGGCACGCTGGGCAAACCAACCCCACCACCGATTCAGGCCAAAGATCATAACCTACTGTAATTTATTCTTCTCTTGCCCTTTTCTATCAGCAAAGGGCACTTCTGCTTTGCAAGAACAAAGTTCGAGTAAAGCACTCAATCAACAAAACTCTCCCAAATCCCGACTTGTCCCGGTTTTAGGCTCGGCACATTCCCGAGTCTGATCCATGGCATATGGTCGCCATGAAAGTCACTGCCAATCGAAACTTTCAGACGATGCTCCGCAATCATCCGATCGACCATCTGGCGAGTAGAACTTGGATCTACCGCTGGCGGCAGTTCAACGGCGTCGCCACCAAACTTGGCAAAGATCTCGATCAGGTAACGAATGTTGGTTGCAGATAGGTCATATTTGGTCGGATGTGCCAGCACTGCAAAACCGCCACTTTCATGAATCACCTGAACCGTGTCTTCAAGACTCAAGCCATCAAATTTGACATAGGCTTTCTTACCTTCCTTGATGTACTTATCAAAAGCCTGTTGCGGGCGAGTCACAATGCCCTTTTCTACTAAGGTTTTGGCAATATGCGTCCGTGTTACCCGATCAGGGATATTATCGACTTTGACCAGTACATCGGCATAAATATCCTGACCAATTAAAGGAATCAGTAAGTCACAGATCTGTTTCGAGCGTTCCGCCCTGATTTTCTTCTGCTGATTGAGGGCTTTTTGTAAAGGCTCAGGATTTTGCATATCCAATGCAACAATATGCACGCCATAATTTTTCTTGGTGGCTGGACGTGACCACTGGCTGGAGATTTCCACCCCAGAAATGATCTTAATCTCATGATTTTTAGCGGCTTCTTGTGCCAGTTCCAGGCCATCCATAGTGTCGTGATCTGTCAATGCCAAAGTATGCACCGATTTCTCTACGGCAGCCTCGACCAATTGCTGTGGAGTTAAAGTTCCATCAGAAATATTGCTATGTGTATGTAAATCTACGCCGTGCATCTCTATACTATGACATTTATTTAATCAGATTTAGATACTCTAACATGAAAGCACTTTTAGACTTTGTGCCACTCATTATTTTCTTTTATTTATATAAGACTGTAGATCCAAAAGACACTGACCATCAACTTTTGCAATTGATCGGTTCTGCGGGGGGTGTCGACAATAATAATATTCTTGTGGCAACCACTGGTCTGATTATTGCTATGCTGGTGGTCTATGGTGCGTTATTTGTCATGCAAAAATTCCGCCTGGATAAGCAGCAATGGATTGTACTGTTTATGACCGTGATTTTTGGTGGGATCACTCTGATGCTGAGCGACGATTTCTATATCCGTTTAAAGGCGGTATTGCTGAATCTGGTCTTTGCGGGCGTATTCCTGCTGTCGCCTTGGTTTAGTAAAGATAAAAAGCCACTGATTCAGCGTCTGTTTGGCCCGGTTTTCAACTTAAGTGAAAAAGGCTGGATCAAACTGAACTATGCCTGGGTCGCCATGTTTGCACTGATGTCATTTTTACATACCTTCTTTGCCTACTTGTGGCTGGATGGAAAATATTGGGGCGAATTCACGGCATTCGGTGACATGATCGTGATGTTTTCCTTTATCATTATCCAGTTTATTGTATTGCGTAAATACTTTAAGACTGCTGAATAAATCCAACTACAAACGATTGAGAATCATCATGCCATTATTTGTCGTTAGCTGTACCGATCAGGAAGGTACAGTGGAGAAACGTCTTGCCATTCGTCCACAACATCTTGCCCGCTTGCAAAAGCTGAATGATGAAGGCCGTCTGATTGTTGCAGGCGCGATGCCGAAAGATCCGAGTAATCCACAAGCCGGCTTTTATGGCAGTACCATCATTGTCGATTTTGACAGCCGTGAAGACCTGGATACCTGGCTAGAGGATGAACCCTTCCTGAAAGAAGGTGTATATGCACAGATTGATGTGAAACCGTTTAACAAAGCATTCCCTCAAGGATAAGGTTTATGCGTGTTGTTCTTGCCAGTGTTATTGGCCTCTGTTGTACCTTTCATTCTGTATGGGCAGTAGAAGTTGCCACAGTTCAGACAACACCGAACAGTGTCGCCGCCGCCGCTGTACAAGCTGCAGTCGCACCCCCCACTGCTACGCCAAAACCTGCAATCATCCCTGTGGCTGCAACAGCATCTCAAGCCCTTCCGGCAACTGGAAATAAGCCACTGACTGCTGAAGAACTCGCCAGAAATAAAGCTCAGCAAGATGCCAAAGTAAAAGCCTTGGTGAAAGATCAGGCGACACGTCTGCAACAGCTGGAAAAAGCCAATCTGGAAGCGTTAGCACAAAATCAGGAACTACAGCTCAGAAATGACAATCTTGGCGTGCAAGTACAGGTTTTACAAAGCGAACGCAGTGCGCAGATGTTCCTGTATGGTGCTGCCACGTTGGCCGTGGGCGTTTTGCTGGGCTTTCTGATTGCCAGTTACGTTTATACCAAACGTCGCCGTCAATGGTAATCTATTCCCCTTTCGGACTTATTTAAGGTTGTAGTCGTTTTGTCGCATGCAATTCAAACCGCCGATCTCGATTGGCAATTGGTGGATGGCATTGAAGTGCCTGTCTCTAAACAGTTTGGCGATGTTTATTTTTCTAAAGACAATGGTTTGCTGGAAACCCGCCATGTTTTTTTAAATGGCAATGACCTGCCGACCCGCCTGACTGACTTAAAACCGTTTGAATATTTTTGTGTGGGCGAAACCGGCTTTGGCACAGGACTGAATATTCTGGCGTTATGGCAGCTCTGGCAGCAGACCCGTCCGGACAATCACAGTCATTTGCATGCGATTTCAGTGGAGAAATTTCCGCTCTCTAAACCCGATCTGATTCGCGCTTTAAATGTCTGGCCTGAACTCAAGCCATTGGCAGATCAACTGATTTCCCAATATCCGATGCCAATTGCAGGCTGCCACCGTTTAAGCTTCCCTGAACAACGTTTCTCAATCGACTTGTGGCTTGGAGATGCCCATGATGTATTTCCCATCATGGAAAAAACCGCACCTGTGAATGCATGGTTTCTGGATGGTTTTGCGCCGTCTTGTAATCCAGACATGTGGGAAGAAAATGTTTTAAATAATATTGTGCGTTTATCCGAGATCGGCACCACTTTCGCTTCTTTTAGTGTCGCAGGTGTCCTGAAACGTGGCCTAAAGAATCATGGGATTTCTATTTCACGTCCAAGAGGTTTTGGACATAAACGTGAAATGCTCAAAGCCATCTGGAAGCTATCTGAACCAGCCAATTCGGGTGCAGATCAGGATATTACTCAAAAAAAAACAGCATTAAATCCTGAGCTTGAATTTAACGTACGCCAGATTGCGGTTATTGGCGCCGGAATCGCAGGTTTAAGTACTGCCTGGGCCTTTGCACAGCGTGGCCACCAAGTCACGATTTACGATCAATCAGCGCCACTTGCTGGTGGCTCTGGTAATCCGCTTGCGCTACTGAACCCAAAACTCTGCCCGATTGAGCAGAGTGCAGAACATTTAATGACCTTGGCTTGGCAACATGCCCTGACTCATTATGCAAAATTCAAAGCCTTTCGACCGATTCAGGTCAGTCAATTGGCACTCAAACATCCCGAGACTCTTTTAAGTCTGGCAGATGAATATCCAGCACATATTTTTTCAGTGCAAACGGCGGATGAGCAGAAACTGCATACTGAATATTCAAGTTTAAAACTTTTAGCAGCAGGAACTATTTCTCCGCATCAATTGCGTGATGAAATTTTACAGCATCCGAATATTAAATATATCCAAGCAAAAATCACCAAAATTGAGCAGCTATCTCAACCCGAACTTTTTGAAAATGAAAATTGTTTGGGTCAGTTTGATCATGCGCTGGTTTGTAGCGCGCGCGAGACAGCACAATTCTTTGAGCATTATCCGGCACTCAAGCCAATTCGTGGACAAGTGAGCTGGCTAAACAATAGCACTCAGCCTTTAAGCAAAGACACTGCTTATAACTACGGTGGTTATTGTATGCAACTGGATGATACACATTTAATTCTCGGTGCATCTTTCCATCCCGGCCGGGAGGATACAGAGGTGCTCCCAGAAGATCATGCACATAATCATGAGCTGCTCCAGAGCGTCTTTCCAGATTATGCCGAGTCATTAGCACCGATGGACACCTGGCATGGCCGTGCAGCGCTACGTGCCCAAAGTCAGGATTACTTTCCTTTACTCGGTAAAATGCAGCCTGAACAGGAAATTTATAGTTTTGCCGGTCTAGGCTCCAAAGGTTTTTTATTTGCACCCCTTTGTAGTGAAATTCTGGTCGCCCAGATTCTGGGTGAAGCCTGTCCTGTTCCAGCAAGTCTGGTTAAAAAACTCAGCGTGAGCCGCTTTCAAAAGAAAGTAAAAACCAAGAAGCCTTATTTTAAGCCACAAATTTAATTACCCTTTTGCATGAATCCCTCTAAGTCCCCCTTTTTTAAAGGGGGACTTTTTTATACTTTTATGAATAAATAGAATGCCTGTAGCTCCTCCCTTTAGAAAAGGGAGGTTGGGAGGGATTAAATTTCAGCCAATAAAAAAGCGCCTTGCGGCGCTTTTTTTTAACAGAATGCTTATGCACCCTGTTCAAGCGGTAAGCCTGCATCACGGGCGGCACGAGTACCCCCCATCAGAATGACATATTCACGTGAACTGTCAAAACCCTCTAGTTTTTCAGCAGCACGTGGAGCTTTACTACCCCCACCACACAAGATGTAAATGGGTTGATCCGCTGACACCTGAGTTAGGCTCTCTGCTGAAAGATCGTTAATGGGCTGATTTACCGCCCCTTTCACGTGTGCTTCAGCAAAAGCACTTGTATCGCGTACATCCCAGATAATTGCATTTTCTGGGAACTCAAATGTTGTAATTTCTTGTTTACGGATCATTGCGCACTCCTTTGATGTAAACAACACTTGGCAAATGAAGAAAACATCCCTAGCATCTCAGATATTCTTTCCATTTGTAAAGGTCTAAACCATGCCTTCTTTCGATATTGTTTCTGAATTAGAAATTTTTGAAGTAAATCATGCAGTTCAAAACACACAAAAAGAAATTGCGACCCGCTTTGACTTCCGCGGTCAGGACGTTTCTATTGAACTGAATGAAAAAAACAAGGAAATCAAGATTTCGACTGAAAGTGATTTCCAGTGTGAACAAGTGTATAGCATGCTCGAAAGTCATTTCTTTAAACGCAAAGTCGATATTCAGGCCCTTGATCCACAGAAAATGACGGCTTCTGGTAAAAACGTGATTCAGGTAATCAAACTCAAAGACGGTCTTGACTCTGATACCGCAAAAAAAATCAATAAAGCCATTAAAGAAAGCGGCATTAAAGCGCAATCTTCTATTCAGGGTGACAAGATTCGTGTAACGGACAAGAAGCGCGACACTTTGCAACAAGTGATGACCTTCTTAAAAGAACAGCAATTTGGTTTGCCTTTACAGTTCAATAACTTTAAAGATTAAGACCGTACAGTGTCTTAAAGAAGGAATTATGACGCATCGCAATCGACTGACCAAACTGGTAAAAGCTACTTCCAGACTACCTCAAGCTATTCGTAGTACTTTATTGAGTAAAACCTTTGGCCGGATTATTCCCATGGTAGGTTCTGCCAAAATTCGCTATGTAGAACTCAGTGGGGAAAAAGTGGTGGTCACAATCGCCAACCATAAAGTCATGCAAAACCATATTGGTCAGGTACATGCCTGCGCCATGGCCTTAGTGGCAGAAACTGCGACCGGCTTTGTGACAGCAATGAATGTGCCGGATACCGCGATTGTATTAATCAAAAGTTTGAAGATTGATTTTAAACGTCCGACCAAAGGCGCCATGACTGCAGTCGCTACCTTGACGCCGGAGCAACAAGCACTCATGCAAAGCTCCGATAAAGGCGAAACATTGGTTCAGGTCACGGTCACGGATGAATCCGGAGAAACGCCGATTCAATGTGAAATGCTCTGGGCCTGGATTGCCAAAGATCAGCTCAAGCAATCATAATTCTTTCTAAGCAAGAAAAATCCCAGAGATCATCTCTGGGATTTTTTTATATCTCATTCAATCATTGGGCTGCTTGAGACTCTAAAAACTTCTGTTTGGCTTCCTCTGGAATCAGACGCTTATTGCCTTTTACATCGACTGCGACAAAGGTAAATACCCCTTCTGTGACACGAATCGGCGCACGTGAATCATCATGACTGTCCCAGACTTCAATTTCCATCTGAATAGAGGTCTTGCCAACTTTTAAAATCTGGGTATAACAGCTAATGACATCCCCGACTTTCACTGGAACCAGAAAGGTCATCTGGTTAATCGAAATCGTGGCACAACGTCCCTTTGAAAATCGTTCTGCGTGAATCGCGCCTGCCAAGTCCATTTGTGAAACGATCCAGCCACCAAACACATCACCGCTCCAGTTGGTATCTGCAGGCATTGCGATCGTTTGTAGGGAAAGAATCCCCTCTGGTTTTACTTGAGAATCTGACACATTCACTCCAGGCATTTGAATTAGGGTTGGGTATTTAACTGCTGATCAAGCCATTTTTGTAGTTCGCTTGATCGTAATGCACCGCTTATTCTAGCAATTTCGTTGCTTTTATTCATCAACACCAGCGTCGGAATACTGCGAACATTAAATGCTGAACTTAAGCGCGGATTCGCTTCGGTATCAATTTTTGCAAAAACCACGTTTGGATATTGCTGCGCGACAGTCGCAAAATGCGGTGCCATCATTTTACAGGGGCCACACCATTCTGCCCAGAGATCAATCAAAATGGGCAAGTCACTATGGGTGACAAACTGGCTGAAATTCTGCTCATTTAATTCAATTGGGGCCAATGGAATCAGGGCCTGATGACATTGACCACAGGCAGGGTTGGCGGTGAGTTTATCTTCAGGAACACGATTTTTGGCCTGACATTCTGGGCATACAATAATCATCTAGCGTACTCCAATATGTTGATGTAGGAATTCTAATTGGGTTGAAACGGCTTTTTCAAACCATTCACCATGATAAATATCAAAATGCCGGATATTCCACTCCTGATATTGTACAAACGGTGCAAGATTGGTCACGGTTTCGCGACTGGATTCAATCGGAATTAAACTATCCAGTTTTGCTGCAATAAACAGCACAGGAATGGTGATTTTTCTAACTTGCTGAATCGGGCGATAACGCATTAAATTAAAAAAGACCCGCGCAGGAATTTGACCACTCCAATAATAATCCGGATTCACAATCGACAGATAACCCTCGTAGCTGTCCTGTGTCGGCATAAAACACAGCTCGTAAGGATCGACCACCGGCAAGGTTTTGGGCTGCATACCGACCTTGCTTCCCATATAGTCCTGACTAGAAACCTTAAGTGCCTTGGGGAGTTGCTGCAAAGGATAAAGCCTGGCACTTTCAGCCCCATCGACAAAAGGCACCTGTACCATTGCGGCCTGAATATTTTTCAGTTCTGCTGCCAGGGTGAGTACATGCCCTCCGCTTAAGGCAGTTCCCCAGAGCACGATCCGTTGACTGTCAATCGACTTACGTGCCTGAATATGCTTGATCATGGTTCGCCAGTCATCCAGCTGGGCAGAAATCGAGACCAGCTCACGCGGTCGCCCGGTACTGCCGCCCCAATAGCGATAATCGAATAACACCACCGCATAGCCGGCACTGGCAAAATGCTGGGCATAGTGCACCAGTTTAAATTGACGTAAGGCCGCCAGACCATGGGCCATCAAGATCACGGCCGGTTTTTCTATATTTTTAGGCCGATAAAAATCTGCAGCAATCACATCCTGACCGCTTTTTACATACAGTGGCTCAACTGTATAAGCCTGCATACGCGCTCCATTGCGTTATCTTATGGTGATCATCATTTATAAAAATTTCACAACAGCTTCAGCATGTTTTCCGCTTAATGCTATCATAAAGCATATCGATATAAATGAAATGATGGAGTGGCGTCATGAGCGAAAATGTAGGTTTTGCTGGTCAAATTGGTCCAGAACACGTAACTCAAGTGGTTGAGAAAGGTTTTAAATCGATTATCAACAACCGTCCGGACATGGAAGGTGGTTCCGAGCAGCCAACCAGTGCACAAATCGAGGAAGCTGCACGTAATGCCGGTCTGGATTATGTATTCCAGCCAGTAGTAGCCGGTCAGATTACTGAGCTTGATGTACGCACTTTTGCCAATCATTATAATGAGTTGCCAAAACCGATCTTGATGTTCTGTCGTACTGGAAACCGCTCGAATAATTTATATCAGCTGGCAAAACAGATGGACCTGCTGGATGACTAAGTTGTTTTGGAAAGGTGTGGTATTGGTAACCTGTTTTAGCTGTATTACACCTGTTTTTGCTGCACAAGAGCTTAGCCGTGCACTGACCTCTACGGTGAGTGTTACAGGGCAAATGACCACCAACAAGTTTCAGCAATTGATGCAACAGGGTTTTAAATCTGTGATTGTCAATCGCCCGGACCAGGAACAAGGCAATCAGGTCAAGGTTGGACAGCTACGTTCAATTGCTGAAAAGTCTCAAGTCAGTGTTATTTATCAACCCATCATGAGTGGTCAAATTTCTCAGGCCAATATTGAGGAGTTTGCTCGATCTTATAATGAGCTGCCAAAGCCGATTTTGATGGTCTGCCGTAGCGGTACACGTTCAGCCGCTTTGTTCAATCAGGCGAAATCTCAAGGATTGATTCATGAATAAAATCTTAGTGGTGTTATGTTTAAGTTTGACCTTTGTTGGCTGTAGTTCAATGAATTTGAAGCCGACTGTGGGTGTAAGCGTGGGAACTACTCTATAAGGTTCTGAGCAAATGAGAATGGCGCTCTTTGCGCCATTTTTTTTATATGATAATCTTCAAATAGTAAAACTATATTCTTTATATAATTATTTTGGGGTAAAACATGAAGTTTAATAAAAGTGTGCTTGTTATCACTTTAGCAGGTTTTTTAGCTGCATGTGGGGGCGGTGGTTATTATGATAATACCTCTACAAATGGAGAAAATACTATTGATCCATCAGAAACGCCGTCAACAGCAGATCAACAAAAAGTTTTTAATGCTTTAAAAGTGGAAGCAGCTTCTTTATTTGGTCAAGCTAATTCTGAAAAAAAGGGCTATATTGATCACGCCTTAGATACCTATGCTGAAAGTGTATTAAAAATTTCACAAGATATTCGCAATGTGAATATTACTGCCTTTAAAAATACGCATCGTTTAGAGAAATGTTTTGCAAACAGCACAACTGATTTCCGCGCATGCTATGTATTCAAAGGAAATGAAATTAGAAATTTACTTGGCAGTAAATACGATGGGTGGGACTTTGAAATTGATAAAGGAATCAATGCAGCAGGCGTTGCCTATGATGATTTGACCAATATTCGTCTAAAGTCAGATGATATTCTACCAGATTTAAATAGCTACTATGGTGAAACCTATTTATTTGTGTTTGAAAATGAAAATCCTCTAAAAAACTTACAAGATATTACGATTGCTGGTGCATTTTCATATCCATTTAAACAAACACAAGGTCTTCAAAAACGCTTTATTCTCATTAACCAAGAAACAAGTGATTTCAAAATTGATGTAACAAAAAGAATTCCAACTGAAGTGACGAATGAAGAAGGCGAGCCTGAAATTGTTTGGGAAGATCAAGTGACCACAATGGGTGCCTTAAGTATTTATAAAGTCCCTAAAACTGCTGATCAAAGTGAATACTATGTGACGGAAGCAGGTTCGGGCTTTAATACACTGATTAATGACAATACCAATGTCGCGTATGCTGAGCCTGTAAATTTCAAAATTGAATCTACACATGGTGATAAACCTAGTACATACAAAATCTTAAATAATATTGAAACACTTAACTTACCAAGTGTTTCAATTGCGGGTACACGTGTTGAGCATGAAGCACCTACACTGAATGCGAAAGAATTTGTTGGGAGTATTTATTTACAAGGTCCAAATATTTTGAACTTTAAAGCATCAACACTTAATTCAGTATTGACGTTTAATCATCTTATTAACGAAGTTCAATATCAAGGAACATCAACCAATACTACAGGTGGTGTAACAACCAATATTACTTCTCCAAAAAATGTAAAATATTAATGTAAAGATTTAATAAAAGCCCTCTTTTATAGAGGGTTTTTTTGTATATTGGAATTAAGAATACAAATTTTGAAAAAGTCTAGATATGTACGACCTCATCATTATTGGCGCAGGCACTGCAGGGATCAGTGCTTATAACGAAGCCATCAAATACACCCAAAATATTTTAATTATTAATGACGGCCCATGGGATACAACCTGTGCACGTGTCGGCTGTATGCCAAGCAAACTTCTGATTTCATCTGCAAATCGCATGCATGACATTCAATCCGCGAAAGACCTCGCTTTACAACATGATGCTGTAGTAGATACTTCAGGTGTGATGCAACGTCTACATAGCTTAAGAGAACGTTTCATTCGCGCAACCCTAAAAGGCGTTGATCGATGGGAGGCTTCACATAAAATTTCTGGTCATGCAACGTTTATTGATGCCCATACAGTTGAAGTCAATGGACAAGCTTATCAGGCTAAAAGCTTCATTATTGCGGTTGGTTCACGACCTAATATCGATAAAACATTCAAGGAAGAATTAGGAGATAAATATCTAACTTCTGATGAGATATTTGAACTTTCTCAATTACCCAAGTCTTTAGCAGTGATCGGAAGCGGTGTGATTGCCATTGAACTGGCACAAGCCATGCAACGACTGGGCGTAGACACTACCCTGTTCGCTCGTAGCCAAAAAGTAGGTGCCTTAACCAGTCCAGTCTTACAAAAGCTGGCACAGGAGCAATTGAGTAAAGAACTCAATATCAAGTTCAAAATCTTGCCAGATCAAGTTAAAAAACAAGCTGATCATATCCAGATTAATTTTACTGAAAATGATCAAGCTCAAACTATTCAAGTTGAATATATTTTGGGTGCTACAGGCCGTCAGACTAATCTGGATCGCTTGGGTTTAAATCAGTTAGATCCTAATTTTGCTGATATCAAAAAATTGCCTATCAATAAAAAAACCAAACAACTCGCAGATATGCCGATATTTATAGTGGGTGATGCCGCACCTGATGCCCCCATTCAGCACGAAGCTGCTCATGCTGGTAAAGAAGTGGTTCATAACTGTTTAAATTATCCCGAGATTAAACCGATTCCCGCACTCACCCCACTGGCAATCGTATTCTCTCACCCGGAAATGGCGATTATCGGGCAAAGTTTTAAACAGTTAGAACAGCAAAATATTGAGTTTATTCGAGGATTTGCCTCCTATGAAAATCAAGGACGTGCACTGGTTCTTGCTGAAAATAAAGGTGGTATTGAAGTTTATATTGATAAAAAATCAGGCAAATTATTAGGCGCAGAACTCTTCTGTTCACAAGCTGAACATCTTGGCCATCTTCTGGCCTGGACCATTGATGCCGATCAGGATATTCATCAAATCCTGGCAAAACCTTTTTATCACCCAACACTGGAAGAAGGTCTCAGATCTGCTCTTAAACATGCTCGTCGTCAATTTGATGCATTGTAAGTGTTTGCTGACGCTCATTGAGTACATTAATCAAACGGTAACTGTGCGCAACTAAGCGATCTAACCAACGCTGAGCAGCCAATAACTCAAAAGTTTTGGCTGCATTCAGCTGATACGTTGAGGCATAAATATTAGTTTTTTCACGTAATTCGCTACGATGCTGTTTACTCCACTGTTTTAGATGTCCCATTTCAATATACAGTTGGCTCAAATCTTCAGATGAGCGAGTATCTAGCATGCTATTTCCAGCATTTTCCAGAATCTGGATAAAATCCAAGGCAAGTTGATGAATCGCGGGTTGGGTACGAATACTCACAACATGCTTTAGATTTTCCAAATCACTACGCAACACTTTCAGATAAACCATCATCCTTAATAAGCTAAACAGCCGACTTTGATCAGTGCTATTTTCAGGCACAACAATTTTTTCTAAATAATCCTGTAATTTGTAAATTAATTCGTCTTGCTGTTTTAATTCATTGGCCGAAACCAATTCTGCTGACTTGATGGCTTTTAGAATCCAGGAATATTGGGTCAATATGGTTTTAAAGATCACTTGTTCTGCCGTATTAATTGCGACCGCAGGCACTGCCAAACTGGCTTCATCCAAGGCCTGTAATAATGAATCTTCATGTGCCGGAATATATTTCACCAACAGCTGTTCAAAGGGGCGAATCAATGGCATAAAAAATAAGGCACCAAATACACTGAAGGCTGTATGAAAAGCTGCCACAATGACCACATGATCCCAACCAGATAAAAAATACTGTGGTTGATACAGCCATAAAAACAAGGGAACCAAAATACAAAATGCAAAAATTGCACTCACGACATTAAAACAGACATGCACAGCAGCAGTTCGTTTTGCATTGGCATTTGCACCGATGGCTGCCAGTACTGCAGTTGCAACGGTTCCAATATTCTGACCAATGACGAGCACAAGCGCTTGATCGAGCTGAATCGCCTGACTTGCTAATGCAGCAAGTGTCGCTGTAATGGCGGCACTAGAGGACTGCAAAATCACAGTCATGACCAAACCGAAAAGCACCAATAACAGTTTGGCAGCAAAACTTTCGGTCGAGAAAATTGAAAGATCGAGATGTTCTGCGACACCTGACATTGCTACTTGAAGCAAATCAATTCCAAAGAAAATCAGGCCGAATCCCGCAAGCGCCAAGCCGGTAAGCGCTGTACGTCCATGTGCTAATATTTTAAGTAAAGCGCCTATGGCAATAAGAGGCAAAGCCACTTGTCCAATAGAAAACTTTAAACCTAAAAAAGCCACAATCCAGCCAGTACTGGTTGTACCGATATTGGCGCCAATAATTACACCAATGGCTTGCGAAAAAGAGAGTACGCCTGCACTGACAAAGCCAATGGTTGCTAGAGTCGTGGCTGTGGAGGATTGCACAATCAAGGTCAAGGCAATACCTGAAGTCATTGCTTTAAAAGGAGAACCAGTAAACCGACCTAACCATTGTCTTAATGTTTCACCTGCAATATCTTTAAGGCTCTCGGTCATTAAAGTCATACCAAGCAAAAATAAACCGATTCCACCACAGAGCTGTGTAAATACCTCAAACACGCAGATTCCTAGACTTTAAATTTTAATGATTAAAACATAATCAGGCTGATTTAAAAACAGCAAATAACCTTGAGTAAATTCAGAATATTATTTTTACTATATTTAATTTTGCTATAAACTCCCACACACAAAAAAACACCCCCTGCTCATGCAGGGGGTGTTTCGAATAATGAGCTGGCGATGACTTACTCTCACATGGGTAACCCCACACTACCATCAGCGCAAAGAGGTTTCACTTCTGAGTTCGGGAAGGGATCAGGTGGTTCACTCTTGCTATTGTCGCCAGCACAA
>NZ_VOYD01000017.1:0-69032 GCF_013420435.1 Acinetobacter sp. YH01008 | reverse complement strand
GAAAATGTATATCGTTGGCAGAAGAAATTATTTAGACCAGTTATCAAAAACTTCATTGATGACTTTATTCTCGATAAAAATCATCTGCTACCACAGAGAATCTATAAATAATAGTGCGTAAGTCCTACATTTGAAAACATTTTCTTAGTATTTTCTATACTTTCTGGTTAAAGCGTTAGTGCTATATTGTTTTTGCGATAAGAAGAAGATGCAATACGAAGAAAGTGACTACAGCACTGGCCCACTTATTTGACGAGTAAGTGGGCTTTTTATTGCCTGTAAAAAGGCGACCCAAGCCTACTGGAGTGCTGACCAGTAGAACATGCCATCGAGTAAACTTCCTTCGGGAATCTAGACTAGGGAGTAGCGTCCCGACCTAAAGAGGATTGAAAGCAAGTAAAGCAGACCGTGCATGTTAGGTGTGTGTGATTGTGAGTAGCGTTTGGCCCTGCGAAAAGGGCTTTTTAATGCCCTGAGAAATATTAGTGTAATCAGACCAAGTTAAAATGTTTGATTAACCAGGAATGAATCTTGCTTAGTTCGACAAAGTTAATGACATTATCTCAGTAATGAATATTATAAATTTATGTTTTATAAGTGAAAATAACTGACATTTCTTGCGACATGATTGCTTGATTGTCCAGGAGTAAAATCATGCTTAGATTACTGATGTGTTTATTTGGCCTACATGGTGCGACTGAGATCGATTACACGGTTGATGATGAAGAAATCAAGGTGTGTCGTGATTGTATGAAAGAAATAAAGTGACTTAATTCAATTTAATCGTTAAAATCACTTAGTAATTAATAGTTTATTTTTAAAACGAGTTAGATCTCAAATATAATACATATTATCTTACCGATTATTCAAAATCTCCACATTTTGGATTTCAAGTTTCGCCCACATCGACCCCAATGATGTGGGTTTTTTTTGACTAAAAAATTGCCGAACGTATTACGGCATATAGAACCCCGCTGAGATAACAAACTTGGCGGGGTTTTTCTTTTCTTATTGGTGATTACATGACAGATAAAGTACAAGCGAAACAAGACTTAGAATTTTGCAGTACTGAGCTGTCTAAGTATCAGAATCTCAGCAGATCTGGATTGACGCGTCATCAAATGATAGTAATCGATGAAATTATAATTAAGCTGAAAGAACGCATTAATAATTTACGGTTCACTTTGTATGGATGAAAAGGCTTATAAACTTTTCACCCAAAAAATCCCGCCAAAAAAGAAATCACGTACAAGACCATTACCAAAAGCATCTGACAAGTATTTAGAAGCATTCGAGCGACTGAAAGAAATTCTTGATCGTATGGAAATTAAATACGAAGAATATTTTCACTTTAAAAGTACGAAGCACTGGCGTTTTGATTTACACCTGGTTGGCTATCTCACATTAATTGAAATTGCTGGTGGGCCTTGGTCTGGTGGTCGAAAAGGTAAGTTGGCCACAAAAGCTTGGAGTATGGATCGCTATGACCATGCTGAAGAAATGGGTTATCGATATCACCGCTTTGAAGTTAATGATATCAACATGGGCCGTGCAACGGCATGGCTGAGAAATTTAAAGGCATCTTATGGAACAGTTCAGACCATTCCCGCCGACGGAGCTGATTGATCAGGCTGAGGAAGAGGAGGCTATTCGTTTGGCACCTGCGCCAGAGCTTAAAGAATGGGTCGTGAATAACTGGCTTACTTTAGGTGGTGAGTTACATAACCCGGATCATGATCATATTGCTGAATTACTGCATGACAATGAAGAGTTTCTTGCATTCGCCTGGGCTTCATCTGCCGCCGTAGCAAAAAAACGTATGGTACTGGGTCAATGTGAAAAGGTCATGTTTAACCAGGGCGGCTGGAAGAAAGCACGTCAGGAACAACAGATGCGAGATTGGTTTGGTTTTGTACCTCAGTACCTGATTACTGTAGATGCTGCTTTCTGTGAACAGGCTTCAGATCGTGAGTTCTGTCGCTTGATTGAGCATGAGCTATATCACATCGGTGTAGAGCGTGATGAAGATGGCGAAATCATTTATAGCGATATGACCGGACTGCCTAAGCATTACCTGGCTGGCCATGATGTTGAAGTGTTCTTTGGTGAAACAAAACGATGGGGTACTGATGAGTCTGTAAAACGGCTTCTAGAAATTGCCAGGAATGCGCCGTTTGTATCTGAAACGAATATTGCTGCGTGTTGTGGTAACTGTGTGATTGGTTAATTTTTTTGCCTAGTTACCCTTACGTACTCTTACAAAGGTGAGTTTATGGCAACCCTAAAAGAGCCTGTAAAAATGTTTATAGTTCAGTCTCTTGCCTGCTTTGAAACACCTCAACAAGTAGTAGATGCTGTAAGGGAGAGATATGGGATTGAAATTGATCGTCAGCAGGTAGCCTCTTATGATCCAACCAAAGCCACGTGCAGGGGCATCAGTAAGGCTTTAAAGAAGCTATTTGAGGATACGCGCAGAGACTTCAGAGCAAATATTGAGAATATTGCGATTGCAAATAAAGCGTTTCGGCTTATGGAGCTTCAAAAGATGTATGAAGACTCTGGCAAGAACAAACGCGCCAAGCAGAATTTACTCAAGCAAGCGTTCCAAGAGACTGATGGCCGTGTGACCAAACAGGAAATCACTGGTCCAAACGGCGGTTCAATCAAAACAGAAAATACTAATACCAATACGCATCAATTCACACCAGATGAGCTTAACGGATTATCCGCGCAAGAGCTTTCGCGTTTAGCAATTAATGGCAAGTTATGACTTATGCAATCGAAGATATAGCGCCACTAATTAAAGAGTGGACGATCAATACACGTCTGCCTGAAATCATTGAAGAAATGAAACGGCGTTATTACTACCGGATGCTGATAGAGCAAAATGAACTAAGTCGAGAGGCTGAAATCTACAGATGTAAAAATGATCCGGCTCACTGGTTTAATCATTGGGTATGGACTTATGATCCACGGGGCATGCCTTTTGGATTGCCGGCGAATATTCCTTTTGTTTTGCGTCCAGGTCAGGTTGAACTCGTTGATTGGCTGATTGAACGTGAAAGTACCCAGACCCATGGCTTAATTGAAAAAAGTCGTGATGAAGGGATGAGCTATGTAGTCCTGGGCTTTTATTTGCACCGGTGGTTATTCGTTGAAGGCTTTGCTGGTGGCGTCGGTAGCCGTAAAGAAGATCTGGTGGATAAGAAAGGCGATCCAAAAACGTTACTGCACAAATTCAGGGATATGTTTTCCAAGTTGCCGGACTGGATGAAGCCTAAAGGCTTTGTTGAGAAAGTGCATGACAACTACATGCGAATCATTAACCCGGACAACGGCGCAACCGTTACTGGTGAGGCCGGAGATAATATTGGTCGTGGTGGTCGTACCACAATGTACTTTCTTGATGAATGGGCATTTGTGGAAAGACAAGAAGCTGTTGATGCTGCAATTTCTCAAAACACTAATGTGCACATCAAGGGATCCACACCAAACGGTATTGGGGATAAGTTTCACCAAGATCGTTTTAGTGGGCGTTACGCCGTTTTCACCATGGCATGGCGTGATAACCCAGATAAGAACTGGCAGGTCGAATTTAATGGCAAGCTAATTCACCCTTGGTATGAGAAACAGTTGGCCACACTAGACGATATCGTTCTAGCTCAAGAAGTTGATATTGATTATGCCGCGTCGGTAGAAGGTGTATTGATTCCATCTGCATGGGTACAGGCTGCAGTCGATGCTCATCTTAATTTGAATATTCAGCCTTCAGGCGAAAGTATGGGTGCGCTTGATGTGGCAGATGAGGGTAAGGATAAAAACTCTTTTGCCGCACGTCATGGCATCGTACTGCAGTATTTAGATACTTGGTCAGGCGTTGGTGATGACATCTTTGGCACAACTCAGAAAGCTATTGATGCTTGTCTTGATTTACGTTTGAACTCCTTTTACTACGATGCTGACGGTCTTGGTGCTGGTGTCCGTGGTGATGCTCGAGTCATTAATGAGCAGAATCGATCTAAAGGGATACCGGAGATCGAGGCCAATCCATTCCGTGGCTCAGGTGCAGTTCATAACCCTGAGCAGGAAATGGTTGAGGCGCGTAAAAACGTAGACTTCTTTGCCAATCTTAAAGCTCAGATGTGGTGGTCACTGCGTATTAGATTCCAGAATACTTACCGAGCTTTACAAGGTATGCAATATGACCCAGACAATCTTATTTCGCTCTCTACCAAAGATATAAACAAGCAGGAGCTTGAACAGCTCAAGCGAGAGCTTTCACAGCCTACTTATACGAAGAATGGTGCAGGCAAAATCCTAGTCAATAAGCAACCGGACGGGGCCTTGTCTCCAAACCGAGCAGACGGCGTCATGATTTGCTTTAGTGATATCAAGCCGCCTGAACGCTTAAGGCCGGGCGGAGGTGGCTCACGTAGTTTTTAATCAAGGTTTTTAATATGGCAAAATCCAAAAACAAGCAGAAAGAGACCAAGCCAAAAGCAGCAGGCTTGTTAACCGAAGTTGCTGTTGAAAAACTTGCATTCAGTATGGGACGCGCTGCCGATGTTGATGAGGTTCTGCGCAAGGCTGGTGTTACCCGGCAGCGTTTATCTGTACTTATGGCTGATGATGAAATATCACAGGCTATGGAAACCCGGCTTGATTCGGTGATTAATGCGCCATGGCGATTGAAAGAGGATCACAGGGAGCAAACTGAGTTCTTAAAAGAGCAGGTTGCTTACTGGCACAATGAAATTATTACTGGTGCATGGGAAGCGTGTCCATTTGGCTACTCAGTCATGGAGGCCAATTACAAGATTCTTGATGATGGTAAATTCACACTCAATGGCATCCAGGTGAAGCCGCTTGAGTGGTTTGAGCCAAAGAACAACGGCGAACTAATTTATCGTGAGCCACAGACCAATACAGAAATCAGTGTATTTCAGAAGTGGCCATTAAAGTTTTTCTTGACTCGACGCAAGCCTTCATTCAAGCAGCCTTATGGTGATCCATTATTGTCTAAGCTGTACTGGTTATGGTTCTTTAGAACAAATTCCACTAAGTTTTGGGTTAAGTTTTTGGAGCGATTCGGATCTCCGCTACTTGTGGGCAAGGTGGGTGGCAACAGTCGAAACCAAGATGATATTGATGCCATGACCTCGGCATTACTGAATGCTCACTCGCAGTCGGTTATTTCGATTGGATCTGAAGATGATGTAAATACAGTAGGTACAAACTTCTCGGGTGCAGGTAGCTCAGCATTTGAGGCATTTGATACCGTTTTAACACGCCGTATTCAAAAGGTTGTATTAGGCCAGACCCTTACATCGGGAACTGATGGCACAGGGAGTCGTGCGCTGGGTGAAGTACATGAAAATGTGCGTATGGATAAGCGTAACTCAGACTTACGCATGATCACCCCGACCTTTCAGGATATTGTTGATGCTATTTGCTTCCTGAATGGATTTGAAAAGCACACGATTATTCTGGGTGGTGAACAAGACCTGAATGTAAAAGTGGTTGAGCGTGACTTAAAGCTGAAAGAGTTGGGTGTTGATTTTACTGATCAGTATGTAATGGAGACTTATGGCATCAAGCCCGAGCACTTCAAAATGCGTTCAGAGCAGATTCCAATTAATACTCAGTTCACAGCATTACCTCGTCAGGCATTTAACTTTAAGGCATCTGCAAACAAGCTCTCACCTGAACAGCTGGAAGTTGAAGAATTGACTGATGGTCAGGATGAATTGCAGTTATTGAAACCTGATCAAGTCAAGGAGTTGGTATTCAAGTCTGATAGCCCTGAAAGCTTGGCTTATAACTTGATGCAGTTAATACCTGGCGCAACTCAGACACAGTTTACGGCCAATCTAGATCAGGCTTTGTATGCTGCGGATGTATTGGGGTATGTGACGGCGCAAAATGGGAAGTAAGTTATGCAACCAGTCACATTCCTTGAGGCACTTCGGTTTGCTCACAGTAAAAAAATCGTGCTGCCTGATGAGTTTTATTCAATGGATCTAAAGACCCGGCAGATGGTAACTACGGTTAGTTTTCTATCGAGTCTTGAGCAAATTGAGACTGTCATCAAGGCGGTGAATAAATCCATTGCCGACGGCGGTACCTTTAAAGATTTTCAGAAGCTAATTGAAGAATCTGAAATCATTCTGCCAAAGCATTACTTGGACAATGTGTTTCGTACCAATATCCAAAGTGCTTATGGTCATGGGCGGTGGCAACAGCAGCAACGGAATAAAGCTAAACGACAATACCTGATGTACTCGGCGATCAATGATAGTCGGGTGCGTCCTAGTCATTTAGCTTTGAACCGGATCGTATTACCAATTGATCATCCATTCTGGCTGACACATTACCCGCCGTTGGGCTTTCGTTGCCGGTGCACCGTGATTGCTTTAACTGAGAAGCAGGCATTGAAATACGGCATTACACCTGATGATCAGTTGCCAGAAGTTGCCGAGGCTTTGGATTGGAGTTCGCATCCTTTGCAGTTTGGTGAACTTGAATCACTGGTTGATAAAAAGATCAGTGCCTCAAGTCTGGATAAAGAATATCTCCTTGAGCAAAAGGAAGTTATTAAGGCTGAATGGACGGCGAGTAAAAAGCTCACCAGTCTATTTGCTCCGATGGATGATAAGGCTCGGGATCTGTTCGACACGGTGGCCAATACGGTTATTCCACTTGATCCAAACATTCGTCCAAGTGCGATTCGTACTTTTCTGGATTATGTGCAGGGCAATGATGCTGCACTGACCAGCTATTTAAACTCTGCTACAGGTTCTCTGGCTGATGATGTGCTTAAGCGCTGGCTTAGTACCGATATGGCAGTAATTCAGGCTGTTGCAAGCAATACGGCTTCAACCGTGGTGGGTGCTGCGACACTTCAACAGGTAGCTGTGTATCAGGTAGGGCAGACAGTTCAATTGAATGCGCCGTTGCTGATGGCTGATACAGCTTCAGATATCGTGATTAAGATTGAGAATGCGAAAGGCTTGGGTGTTGATCTGGATATGTTGAATGCAGGCAACGGCGTTTTGATACCAATGGGATTGTCTTTTGAAGTGGTTTCGATTGAAGCGATTGAAGGGCAGATGGTTTACATATTAAAGCCATTATTAAACTAAAACGAATTTTGTAATTGACCGTCCGAAAGGGCGGTTTTTTTATGGAGCATGAAAAATGCCAGATCCAAATGAAGAACGATTGAAGTACCTCTTTAACGCCTCGGCAATTGAGGTGCCTAAAGCTGAAGAAGGGCAAAAACGAAAATTCAAAGGAACTGCTTATGCTGGTGGCCGAGTAGACGGACACTGGTATTGGGGGCGCTCAGGTGTGGTGTTTGATCTTGATGGGATCGAGATTGATAAGCCGACAGCCTTGCTTGAAGAACACTTTGGTTCAAGTCGAATTGGTGTTGTTCAAACAGTAGATACCAACGGAAAGATTGATGTATCAGGTGATTTCCTTACAAACGCCAAAGCACAGGAAATTGTCCAGGACTCTGATGATGGTTTCCCATTCCAGATGTCGATGATGATTGATCCTGGATCTATTGAGGAAGTCTCACAAGGCAAAACTGTCACGGTAAATGGTCAGTCGTTTGAAGGCCCAATCACCATCTTCCGTCAAAACCGTATTCGTGAATTTACGATCTGCTCGACTGGTGCTGATCGCAACACATCAATTAAAGCCTTCTCGGGCAAAGCCAATCCAAACCCAACCAAAGAGGACACCAACGTGACCGAATTAGAAAAAGCACAACAGGCCAAAGAGCAGGCAGAGCGTGAACGTGATGATGCCTTGGCTGAACTTAAGCAGTTCAAAGCACAGAAGCGTGCTGATGAAATTGCAGCTTTAGAAACTGAGCTGAAAACACAGTTCAGTGCTGAAGATAAAACGGCTTATACCAATATGGATGATTCAGTTTTTGCCTTTACTGCAAAGCAGCTTCGTCAATTCTCCGCAGGTAACCAACAACCACCAGCTGCACCACAGACACAACAAACACCAGGTGTAAATCCAGCATTTGCACATTTGTTTAGTCATCAAGCAAACCCGGGGCAAGGTGGTCAAGTTCCACAAGGCTCGGCTTTAGATCAGGCATTTAATCAGTTTGTAGCAGCGCAGCAACAAGGAGCTAAATCATGAGCCAAGTATTAACAGGCACTATTGAAAATAAACAGCTAGTGGTCGGTGACGGCGTACGTACAGAAAATGCCAAAGTAAAAACTGCTACAGCATATAAGCGCGGCGATTTACTTAACGTAGATGCCAATAACGTTGCTGATCATCCAGTTGTCACTGAAGGTGTAGTAGGTGAATGGAATGCGATTGCTGTGTCAGATTTCAATGCAGAGCAATCTACTTACCATGCGGCTAATAATCTTGAGATGCCGATCTACGTGCAAGGTCCATTTGATATTGAAGTAGTTACAGTGAATGGAACACCTCTGACCACTGCTCAATATGATGCAGTACGTGCACAAGCATTAAAAAACAAAATCGAACTTCGAAAAGTTGTGGGGAACTAAGACATGAGTCAAACTTTTACATTTCAAAATGCACCAGTGGAATTACTGGATGTGCCACAGCTGGTATTACTGACTGATACCACTCAAAAGGTAGATACCTGGCTGATGGACCGCTTTTTCCCTCAACGTGTTTCATACACTAAAAAAGAAGTTCCAGTTGGTGAGCTGAATACTGCGACACCACTTGCGCCGTTTGTTACTCCGACTGCAGCTGGACGTCAGATTAAAGTAGGTGAATCTGGTAACGTGAAATTCGTTAAGCCAGCTTATCTGAAACCAATGATGACGGTGATGCCAAGTGAAGTGCAGAACACTGCTCTTATCGCACGCTTACGTCAGTTTGGTGTGATTGCCACCGGTTCAAATCGTTTATCTGATGCTGATCTGCTACTGATCGACCAAGCTCAAAAAGCATTGTATCTGCGTCAGTCAATTGAAAACCGGAAGGTGTTAATTGCACGTGATGTATTGCTTTACGGCAAAACCACCTTTGCCTCTGCTGATTTCCCAATGTATGAAGTGAATTATGAGCGTAATGCGGCTTGTAATTTCTCACCATTGGTGAAATGGGGACAAGTTGGAGCGACACCTGTTAAAGATATTCAGGCAATGATTGATCTTTCGGTAGAACATTCTGGTACATCACCAATCATGGCGCTGACTACCTCAAAAGTGTATAACGCGCTGATTAAAGATCCTGAATTTAAAGAAAAGTTCATTGCTCCTTATGCAGGTATTAGCGTTCCACTGACTCCAACTTTCGACCAAGCTGACAAGCCTCAATTCCGTGGCACGGTCGATAATATGGAAATCTGGACTTATGATGCTAAGCACAATATGGGTGGGGATATTGAGCGCTTCATTCCAGAAGATTTCTTTGGTCTGGTTTCTGATGCGAATGGTTGGATTGCGCACTGTGCATTGCAAAACGTTGAAGCATTCGGTCAGGCTTTAGAGTTCTATTTAAGCCAATGGCAGGAAAAAAACCCTTCAAGCATTCAATTGCTTGCTGAATCTTCTCCACTTGCTGTTCCAAATAACAAAAATGGCTTAGTCGGCGGTCGCGGCTTCGTTTAAGGGGAATCAAATGCCAAAGTACATTGCAAAACAATCGATCGGACACTTTCGTCCAGGTCAGGAAATAGCGGGGCTTGAAGCTAAACAACTTCAGGCCCTTTTAGCATCTGGGGCTATTGAAGAATATCAAGAGCCGGAAGAACCTAAGGCAGACAATACCGCTGCACGCTTGGCTGAGCTTGAAAAGGCTAATGCTGAGCTGACAGCAGCAAATAAAACCTTAACCGAAGCCAATCAGACAGCAGCTGCTGACAAGGCCAAATCTGATCAAGAAGTTGCTGATCTGAAGGCTAAGGTGGCTGAAATGGAAAAGGTAAAACCTGCTGCAAAACCTAAAGCCGGTGAAAAACCTGCAGACGAAACCAAGTAGGTGATCTATGTATGCGACTGAGGAAGATTTGGTCGCACGATTTGGTGATGAGATTGAAAATCTAAAAACGATGCTTCCTTCTCAGTCCTCAGTAACTGATGCAATTCAGGATGCGACAGAGGAAATTAACGGCCACATTGGTGGTCGTTATCCTTTGCCGCTTCCCAATGTGCCCAGTAATTTAAAGCGTATGGCCTGTGATATTGCACGCTATCGTCTTTACTTCCAGCAACCCACCGAAGAGGTGCGTCAACGCTATGAAGATGCAATTGCATTCTTAAAACGTGTTGCTGACAACAAGGCACATCTGCAGATTCAGTTACCGGAAACAAGCCAGATCGTGGATGACCAACCCAAAGGACGACCTTCAACAGCGCCGGTTGGCACTTCGTATACCGGTGGTGTATTTGGTGATGCCACTTTAGACATGATGCCCAGCATGAAGTGAGGTGCTTATGGCTTTTGCAATAACCATTCAGGCAGATAGTTCACCGATTGAAGCGGTGCTTAATCAATTAGGTAACTTTGATTCTTTAAAGAACCAGTTGTTTGATGAGATTGGTGCTGGGCTTGTGAATAGTGTTCAGCATCGGTTTTTAACCGGTACTGGTGTGGATGGTAACCCGTGGAAGATTTCATGGAGAGCCAAGCTGCAAGGTGGCGAAACGCTACGTGATACTGGCCGCCTAATGAATTCCTACACACACAATGTACTTTCAAGTGGTGTGGAGGTGGGTACAGATGTTGCGTACGCACCACATCTGCATTACGGCGCAACAATCCTACCCAAGAATGGCCAATACATCACTTTTGCAGTGGGTGGCCAATATCGGAAAGTTAAGCAATCCATTATTCCACCTCGGACTCAACTCGGTCTTGATGCGGAAGATGAAGTTATGGTTTTGGATATTGTCGGGAGTTTTATAGATGAGCACCTTCTTCGCGGTACGTGATGAGATTGCAGAAAAACTGAAAGAGATTCCAGAATTTCTAAAGATCTATACGCCGTTGAATTCAGTCAGCGTAACAGAGATGTCACAGGTCACGCCGTCTGCACACGTCAATTTTGTTCGTATCGACAAGAAAGCCAGTGCAGGTCGTGGAAGTATTAACCAGATCGGTCAGCAATGGGCGGTCACTGTGGCATGCCGCAATGCTCAATCTCAGATGACTGATGGTCGGGCGGTAAGTGATGAAGCTGGTCTTTTAACTGAAAAAGTAATTCAGTTGCTTTCAGGCTGGCAGCCTCAGGCATCACGCACAGCCTTGGAATTCATTTCGGTACGCGATGGTTACAGTCCAGGCTTTGCATACATCACTATTATTTTTGAATCACAGAAATTCATTTAGGAGCCAGTCATGGCAAAACAATACAAGGCAACTCAGCCTGTCGGCCGCTTTCAAAAAGGCGATATGGTCGGCGGATTGGATGATGCTCAGATTAAAAAATTACTGGCAGATGGTGTGATTCAGGAACTTCCTGAAGCTAAAGCTGCTCCAGCCAAGAAAACCACAGGGGATGAAAAGTAATGGCTAAAGAATATATCTCGTTGCAGGGTAAATTCTATTTATCCAAGCTAACCAATGGTATTGCTGGCGCTATGCGTCATCTGGGCAACGTGCCCGATTTTGAACTTGAGATTGGTGCAGATGTTATTGAGCACCAGGAATCAACATCGGGCAATCGCACAACCGACTTCACGATGGTAAATACAACTTCTGTGAATTTCTCTGGAACACTTGAAGAAGTAGACAAAGACAATCTGGAGTACATCGTATCTGGTACCAACTCTGAAGTTGTAAGCAAAGCGATTGCTGATGAATCATTGGGTACTGTGGTTGCTGGTCAGGAAATCCAATTAAAGGGCTATAACTTATCAGAAGTGACCTTTAAGGACTCAACCAGCGGCACACCAAAAACACTTACTGATGATCAGTACACCGTGGATGCTAAGTTTGGTACTGTGATTTTCCATGATGTAGCAGACCTCACAATGCCGATCCTAGCCACCTATACAACAGGTGCTGTAACACATACCACTTTGGCAAATAACTTTAATGAAGAATATGAATTGTTCTTTAAAGGGGTGAATACAGCAAATGGTAAGCATATGGCAGTTCGTTTGTGGCGTACCAAGAAGTCACCAGAAACAACTTTCCCATTGATTCATGAAGAACTGGGTCAGTATGAAATTTCTGGTCAGGCCTTGTCTGATGTGAGTAAAGAAACAGATCCAACACTTGGCTTATATGGCCATATCGTAACGATTCCGGCAACAAGCTAACCCTATACAGGCACGAAAGAACTCCACGGCGCTATGCGTCTTTTTTTGTGCCTGTTTTTTAGATTCTTTTCATTTGCATTAAGCGATTAATGAAAACGAAAGGGATTTTTCCCACCACTTAATTAAACCGTCCTTATTGGGCGGTTTTTTTATGCCTGTTTTCAGGCAAACCACTGGCTAGGCTGATCCCCGAAAAGAAGATGGTCGTTTCGACTATTCATTGCATCTTCTTGCCAGTGTTTCTTTTTTAATGAGTAGTCGGAGCATATCAATGAATGCAATCGTAAAAATTGAAAATCAAACTCCATTTATTGAAGTTGAATTAAATGGAAAAGTTCAGCTCGGCGTGAACGCTCGTGATCTACATAAGATGCTGGAGAGTAAGCAGGACTTTTCAACATGGATTAAGCGCAGAATCTCCCAGTGCGGATTTGAAGATGGCTTTGATTACGTTCGCCTCCACCAAAAAATGGAAGCCAATAACGCCACTCTGATTGAATACATTATCTCAGTAGATATGACCAAGCACCTCGGAATGATGGAGCGCAATAAAAAAGGTCACGAGATCCGCAAATACTACATCGAGCAAGAGGAATTAGCCCGTCAACTCAAAGATGGGCTACAGGTGCGAATTGGTAAGCTTTCAGCACAACTTGATCTGATTACGCAATCCTTGTCAGGTGCAGCAAGCTTCCTATCAATTCATGGCAAGCAAACAAAACCAGCCATGCTTAAAGAATTGGATGATCTGATCAAAGAAGCGCAACCAAGCCTAGACTTTGAAGATGATCAATAAATAAAACCCTTCTGGATTTCAAATCTGAAAGGGAAAACCAACGCCACCTTCGGGTGGCTTTTTCGAGACCCCATCATGAATGATTTTTTTCTAGCAACGAATCGAAGCATCAAAATCAATGACATTGAAGTACGTCAGATCCAGATGAAAGACTTCGACATCTGGGCAATACATGCTGAAGCTCTAAAGAACTTCATCAAAGACCAAAATCATTCAGATGAGATTTTGACAGAGCTACTCAAAGCTCATGCTGTACAAGTCATTTCAACAATGGCATGTGTGACAGATTTAAACCAAGAATCACTGGTAAAGCTCGCCGTAGATGAACAGGGATTTAAAGAACTACTTAAAGCTGTATTGCTGGTCAACCAATCGTACTTTAAATACGAAAAGCCAAAGCGTGGTATCAAAAAGAAAGATGACTCCACCTGGTTCGACTCATTCCAGTTTCTGGTATCAATGGGCCATCAGCATGGCGAAATCATGGAAATGACCTACGGCGCATTCCAGTGCTACGTTAAGGCAGCAAACAAGATGTATAAACAGGGAATATTTAATAACGCCGTTGCAGCACGTGTCGCTCAATCTGATAAGAAAGGCTTTGAGTCATTTAAAAAAGAAATGGTCTCTGATTGATCAAGCACCTCCCTAAAGTTATGATGCGTAAATAACTATTTAGGGGGTTATTGTGAAAAAATTATTATTAGCTTTATGTTTAGTGTCGGGGTTCACGTATGCAGAAAGGACAACTACCAGCATTCGCACTCCATCTGGTGATTTGGTAAGAATTGGGGATAGCCATCAGGCGCTTAAGGATAAACTTGAAGTAAGTAAACCTAGATTTTATGTTCTTGAAGATGGAAGACTTCACTGTGCTGCTACTGAGTATGTAAAACAGGTAGATTTACAGGAATATACCGTCATTTTATGTCGAGATAGAATTGTGAAAATTCTTTGGCGTAATCTTTAAGCGAGATATCAAATGAAGTATTTAATTATTGGTATCTTAGTTCTGGCCTCCGGTATGTTTTATTTCATGTATCAGAGCAATAAGGCATCAGCTGAAAGATTACAACAGGCTGAAATTGCTCATCAGCAAAAATTAGAGCAGGAAAAAATTGATGCTGCAAACGCTGCCAAGTCTGCTGCAGAAAAGAAAGCTCAAGCTGAATTAGATCGCATTAAGCTTAATGAGGCTAATCAAAAGGCAGAACAGGATAAAGAGCGCGCTCAAATTGAAGTTGCCGCCCAAAAGGTTAAAGATGGCTTAATAGATTCCGATTCAGCTAAATTTAGAAATCAAAAGGGTAGTTGTGGTGAGGTAAACGCCAAAAACAGAATGGGTGGATATACAGGCTTTTCGCGCTATATCTACTTCCCAGAAGATAAGAGTGTAATCATTGAGTCTGATGCAAAAGATGCAATATTTACACCTCAAATAATGGACAGACTTTGGTCTTCCAAGTGTAGTTAACAAAAGCACCTTCGGGTGGTTTTTTAGTACCAAAAAAGCAAAAAGCCCGTGACTCGTAATCATGGGCTTTTTTGTTTCCAACCCAAAGGGATTAAAAACCATAAATGAGCGACAAGGATAACAAATTTTCATTAAAGTTTCTAGGAGCAACAATGGAAGCAATGAACTTAAAACCAGAGAATTTTGTGAAAGTATTTTGGCACTTGGCCTTTATTGCAGTTTTTATAATGGCTGCATCTTTCCTGATACAGGTCGCCAAATTTTACTTAGGAATGTAATTGTGAATTCAATTAAATAAAGCCGACCCAATAAGAGGTCGGTTTTTTTATATCTGCTGCGCCTCTAGGCGCTTTTTTAGTACCTAAAATTTAGAGGTCAGCATGTCTGGTAAGAATTTAACATTTAAGCTGGTGATGGATGCGGATACAAAAGCTTTTGTTTCCAATATGCATCAGTCAGAGAAAGCAGCAAAGGATGCATTTGCAGCACTTAAGAATGGATCAGCCAGTGTTGTAGGTGATACCAATAGTGCAACAAAAGAGGTAGATCAGCTTGGCAACCAATCTCAAGAGACAGCTCAACAAGTAAAGCAGCTTGATAAAGAATTAGAAGCAACATCACAAGAGTTACAACAAACAGAGCAGGCTTCAAAAGGTGCGTCAGGGGAGTTGCAGGGCTTAAAAATCGGCTTTAATGCTCTAACCGGGGCTTTAGCTGCTCTCGGTATTGGCACCACGGCAATGGAAATTGCACAGACTGCCGATGAGTATAAAAACCTATCTGGTCGTCTATCAATAGCAATTGGAGAGCATGGCAATCTACAAAAAGCCATGGATGATGTTAAAAATGTCGCCATTAATACCAACTCTAATTTAACCGCAACTGGTGATCTATATTCTCGACTAACCAAGATTGGCCAAGAGATGAAGTGGCCGCAAGAACAGGCGCTTTCTTTAACTGAAACAATTAACAAAGCCATTCAGGTGGGCGGTGGATCTGCCGCATCCAATGAAGCAGCTATTACTCAACTTAACCAAGCATTAGGTTCAGGTGTACTTCGCGGTGATGAATTCAACTCGATCATGGAGCAGTCGCCACGATTAGCTCAAGCGTTGGCTGATGGGCTTGATGTAACCACCGGTAAATTGCGCGAAATGGCTGGTGAGGGGAAGCTTACAACTGATGTTGTAACAAAGGCTTTATTAAGCCAAAGCGAAGCAATTAGTGCTGAATTCGCTAAATTCCCCACAACAATCGGTGCATCAATTGAAAATCTTAAAACTGCATGGACGGTTTATATTGGTGAGGCGGATGCTGCTACTGGTGCAAGCTCTAAAGTTGCAGAAGCTATTAAGTTTGTTGCTGAAAACTTGGATACGATTGTCTCTACGTTGATGTTGGCTGGTCAGGCATTTGTAGCATATAAGGCTCTAAACATCGGTCTAATGTTCTTGGATAAAGCGAATAGCGTTAAAGCTGCATCATTAGCTATTACTCAAGAAACCACCTCGGTTGTAGCCAATACGCAGGCGCAAATAGCGAACGCTAACGCAACTAGAGCAACTGCTGTGGCTAAAGGACAGTTAGCAACATCTGCAGCAACAGCTACTGCCTCTGCTGGTACAAGCCTAATGGGCTTGGTAGGCCGTCTAGGCACCTTGGGTATTGCTATTACCTCACTCGGTGTGATGGGTGTGGCTGTTGTCGGCATGCTTACCCCACTCGGAGAGTGGATGGGTGAAGCTGCCGCAAAAGCAATGGGTTATGGCGAAGCTATTGAGAAACTAGAGAAACAGCAACTTCTCGAAGCAGCTCAAGCTAAAGTGGCGGCCGAAATTAAGGCAGAGCAGGCAGCTGCCGCAGAGAAAGCCAGAGATAAGACCTACCAATTAACAGAAGAATCAAAAAAGCTTATTACAGCGTTTGATGAGTTAATTAAAAAAGGCGAGTCAGTAACCGATTCACTCGAAAAGCTTCAAGATGCTTTGGTGTTTGATTCCACAAAAGGTATTAATGATTCAGTAACAGCCCTGGTGGTACTTGAGCAGCAGGGAAAGATAACCGCTGAACAACTCAAGGTATCGCTTAAAGCTGCAATGGCAACTGAAGACCTTGTGGTGTTCTCAGCAAATGCAAAGGCTGCTTTTGCTGGTACTTCTTTTGAAGCTCAGAAGATGGCACTCATTGCTGAACAAGCAATGATCTTGGCTGTGGAGCGTACCGGATATAGTTTCGAGCAACTCCAAGGAAAAGGGTCGGCAGCATCAAGATCACTAATAAATGATATTCAAACCATTATTGGTAGTCTTGATGAACTAAAGCGCCAAGGTCTTGATACCGCTTTTGCACTCAACCAATCGATCAGCAAGGCAGTCAATGGTGCTGAAACTATTCAGCAACTTGGTGCTATCCGAAGCCAAATCAACAGCCTTAAGAGTGAGCTTGGTGAAACTGTAGTGAATGGGCTTTTGCAGCAAGTGGAAGCTCAGGCATTCAATATTAATCGCCAACTTGATGAGATGACAGCAGGCGTCAACTCTGTAAATGAGGCCTTTTCGATATTTGGTTTGCGGTCTCGCGATGAAGCCAAAATAATAGCTGCTGAATATAAAGCGGCATATGAGGTTTTGCTTAAAAGTGGCCAGGCTTCAACTGATCAACTTCAGCAAGCATTCAGGAAATATGCCGATGTAGCCATTCAAGCTAATGGCGGTATCGTGGATGGTTTTACTAGATCTCAAGCCTCAGCTTTGGATTTAGAGGTTCAGGTAGATGAGACTGGGAAAACTGCGATCAAATCCATGGATGAATGGGAAAAAGCGAATCACCGTGTCAGAGACTCTGCGCGTGGTATCGGTGATGGCTTCCGTCATGCCGGTCAAGTGGCACGCGAGGAGGCCAAAACATCTGCTGAAGCTTGGGCTGACGCAGTCAATAAGGCCAAAGGCGAATTTGATAAAGCCATGAAGCAGCAGAGCAAGGCACTCGGCAGTTTGGATAACTATGATTCTTATAACAGGAATGATGTTATCTCTATGCTGAAATCTCAAGGTTATGACGATAAAGATGCCAAAAAGCTGGCTGGCAATATCTGGTCGCAAGCCATGGAAGCGGATCGTGATGCCAAGATGGAGAGTTACGGTCGAGGTGGTGGGGCTTTGAGTACCTTGATTCGAAGTATGTTTGACCAGGCTGCAGCCAAGGGAATTACTACTCAGCACGGTACCAACAAGATTAATGAGTTGATGCGCAGTATCAATGTGGCTTCAACTGGTACCAACCTGAATGACTATGCGCCGTCTATTCCTTCTGCACCATCAGTTAGAGATATTGACTCTACTCCAAAGACTACAATTCGGATCGAAACTGGTAATGGGCAGTATGTGGATGCACAGGTTGATGCTAATCAAGTAGACCCATTAACCCAAATCCTTAAACAACTAGGAACACTTAAGGGTTCAACATGAAATTAATCCGCTTAGCAACATCCGAAACCGTCCCATTAGAGGACGGTTTTTTATGGCCTGATGAATTTTCATGGAAGGCTATTGAACAGAATCAGGCCTATACCATGGATGGCACTTTGATCATTCAGGAGGGCAAAAAGAAGTCCGGCCGACCTATCACTCTACAACCGGCAGATCCACAAATGGGCTGGATCAAGCTACGTGAACTGCGGACTGTTTTGGAGTGGTCAAAACTGCAAGATGAAAATTTCAGACTGCAGTTTGAGCAACCACATGATAGCCGGCAATTCACCGTCAAATTTAACCACCAGGATGGGGCTTTAGAGGCCTCACCGGTGAAAGGAATTCCAGCGGTATCACTGGATGATTATTTTAATGTGACCTTGCGCTTTACGGAGTTAGACGATGGCGATTGAAACTAAGGATTTAGTAATCTACAAGTCTGAACGCTTGACGGACAACGCTGATGGCGGTGGTAAATACTCTGGTGTTGTGGTTCAGGATGGCATCAGTAACAACCTGTTCAATGATGTGTCTGAGATGGATCGCACCATGGGTGATGTATCCATGCGCAAGGTCTTTCCTGCAGTTATCACAGAAGATACCGATCTATTGATGGGTGCAACGGTCTTTGTGTCTGAACTGCCTGCGGATCCAAACGTATCTGCATTGCTTTTTAGCACCAAAAACTGGACTGATGAACGCCAGTCTGCCCAGAACCGTGTAGAAAACTATCTAGCCAAAGGTGGTCAGATTGCCGGTACACCACTGGACACCCACTGGAAAGGTATGTCATCACTTCAGGTGGCTATGTTTCCACAAGAAACTGAATCATCCGTTGGGGATACGGTTGTCCTGATCAGTGATGAAGGTAAGGCTTTAGAGCGTGAGCAGTACGTGCGAATCACAAAAGTTGAGACTCGCACTGCCATTATGGTAGTGGATGGCAAAAACGTGGAATACAAGATTGCCACTTACTCATTAAATGATGCTTTGGAAATTGATTTTGTTGGTTTGTCTGCTCGGCAGTGGTATCAGGGCGGCACATCAAAGACCATTATTCGTGACACACTTGTGGCTGATACCGGCCTGTATTACTCATCTACAGCGCTGGCATCTGATGCCAATGTGGGTGAGTTCACAGTCAATGCTAAAAGTATCTTTGCACAGCTGATTCCATCTGCCCAGACTGAAACGCCAATTATTGATGTGAATGCAGCGGGTGAAAGTGTGGTACTGGTCGCAGGTAACGAAGGCACCATTACAGCCAATTATCCAAACATGGTAATTGGTGTCAGTCAGAACCTGTATATCGGTTCTGCTGTGATTCCATCAAGTGTGGCTTTCACATTACAAGGTCAGCAGATCACCGACCAAGGCGGACTACTTAAAAATACTCAAGGCACTCAAGTTGGTACGATTGATTATCAGCGCGGTCTGATTCAATGGACTGCAGCGGCGCCAGCCGGCACTGTAAGTTTGAATATCACGTTCAAGCCAGCAGCTGCACCGAATCAGTATTACCAGAGTCATGCCATTCCGGTGACTCAAAATAACCAAAGCACCAACTGGACTGGAGTGTTGATTCCAATTCCTGCACCTGGTGCACTTTCGATTTCATACATGTCGCAGGGCAAGTTCTATGAGCTTAAAGATGATGGTTCGGGCCAGTTAAAAGCATCAAGCCCATCGTTTGGCTCAGGCATGATCAACTATGAAACTGGATCATGGTTACTCACTACAGGCGCTTTGCCTGATGTAGACACACCAATCCTGCTGAACTGGGGGACACCGATTGCAACCTATCAACGAGCTGATTTACCTGTGCTGCCTGCAAAAATTCCATTTGAACTGGATCATCAGGCAGTGGCAGCAAATAGCCTGACGATCAGCTGGATGCTAAATGGTGTGGCCAAGTCAGCAACATCGAATGCAATGGGAAATTTAACTGGTGATGCAACCGGTTTTGTGAATAGTGCTCTAGGTATTGGTGAAATCATTCCAAATGAGTTGCCGCAAAAAGGCGTGGTATTCACTATCACTTATGATTATGGCGACAAGAAAGAGCAGGCGGTACCGCCAGTTATTCCAAACGCAAGTCAACAGATCAATTTTACCGTAGGAACCGGCAATGCATTACAGCCAAACTCTGTGATGCTAGAAATCCCGTTAACATCAAATTTAGGTGATCAGGTCACACTGGTTGTTATTGATGATGGGCTCGGAAATCTGAAAGATGGCTTTGGTGCCACGCAGGGCACAATAAATTACACAACAGGCGCTGTGGTAATGACTCCAAGTATTGTCACTGGCTACTTCTATGAAAAAGAAGTAGCTAAGCCACCGGTAAATAGCGCAACTACCGCGACCGTTAAAATTGGCTCTAGTAGCAGTTCTGGGTCCTCATCAGCAATCCCATCAGTAACCGGAACCGCTGTAACGCAATACAAAATGCAAGTCAACCCGTGGGTTGGCTATGTTTCAGCATAATAGGTGAAATTATGACAATTTATCAGTCGCAACCAAGTAATGTGGTGCTTTCAAGTACAACATATAAAGCCTATAGCGAAACTACTGGGATTAAGGCGCATTATCGAGACACATCGGGTACCAATAGCTCAACCGAAACTGTGCAAGCAGATGCAATGAAATTTGATCTAACCTATGGATTTAGTGAACAGATTTTATCTGGATCGGTTCGCTTTAAACTCGGTGACAGCACCTTCATTGATCGAGATGGTTTGATTTATCGTAATGTGAATCCGGCCAATAATAGCGGTATTCAGTCAGGTGTCATTCAATACGGCACCGGGATTATTGAAATCGATTCCTGGACGCCGAACGCAGATAACACGATTACTCTGGAATCCTTAACCACTACAACCGACCTGTTGCCGGTCAATAAGATCAGCTTTAGAACCCCGATCATGCCGATCCGACCACAATCATTAACTGTGGTGGTGGGAACAATTGAATATGGCCAGCTAACACTGACCGCTGACGAAAATGGCGTGATCGAAACAAGCCGGGCGCATGGCCAAGTGAATTGGGATAATGGTTTTGTCACGATTTACTTCTACATTAAAACCAAAATTACTGAAGCGAATCGCGCAGAGATTGAGGAACACGATTGGTATGACCCGCTGCTGGAATATCAGGAGGGAGTCGATACTTATATCAATGTGCCGGTCTGGGTCGATGCTTCATCCGTGCGCTATAACGCTGTGGCTTATACCTATATTCCTTTGGATTCTGAAATCTTAGGTCTGTCTGCTACACGTTTGCCGATTGATGGCCGGGTGCCAATCTTCCGTGTTGGTGGCATTGGAATCGTCAGTTCAAGCAAGTCTCAAGAATTACCAAGTGCGATTGCGGGTACTACCTATGATCTAAATGATCAGCGCATTTCATGGGCTGAACTTGAAGACAGCAACGGCAGGAAAGTAGCTTTTGATTTGTACACAGTTGATTATGACTATGGTCGTGTAACTCTGGGTGGTGACTTCTTGCTGGGTAATCTGGTTGCACCACTGACAGTGAAATACCGCTATCAGGATATGGGCCTGATCCGTGATGTGCAGATCAATGGCCAGCTGACATTTACCAAGCCACTGACGCATAACTATGATGCCGTGAACACAATTGTTGGATCAGCCTTGGTTATTGGTGACATGCAGGCACGATATACCAGAAAGTTCGTACAAGGCTCATGGAATGGCGCTTGGGCAGATGAGCCTGTTGGGGCAACCATACCAGCCAATTACAACGATGCGCTGTATCCATTCATGGTGAAAAATAAAGGCGCTATTCAAGAGCGTTGGTATATCCAGTTTACAAACTCAACAGAATTCCGATGTATTGGGGAATACTCTGGTCAGATTGGCACCGGTAACGTTAATGCCGACTATGCACCGATCAACCCGGTCACTGGTGTTCCATATTTTATGATCAAAAAAGAAGGTTGGGGTTCGGGATGGGCTAATGGGAATGTTCTGCGCTTCAATACAGTCGCTGCAAACTTCCCAGTTTGGGTAATTCGCACTGTAAAGCAATCTGAACCGGCGGTATTGTCAGACCAATTTCAGATCATGCTACGTGGCGACATTGATCGCGTACTATAAATAGCAATTTAATATATGACCGCAATTGCGGTCTTTTTTGTGGAAAAAATAATGAGCGGAAAAGTTAAATGGTTTACATCATCCAACATTAATGCACCAACGCTCGATAACAATTGGGGCGCATTAGTTAATGTGCTTTCTAAATGTTTGATCGATGGTTATGGTGCACAAACACTTTTAAATATTGTGATTGAAAATGGAGTGGCAATTGCATCGTTTGGTACTGCACACAAGCTTGAAATGTTCCAGTGTGTTGAAATCTCAGGATCAAGCAATAGTGTGCTCAATGATGAATTTAGAATCTTGGGCGCAACCTCTACTACGATTGAATTTTTAATTGATCTACCGGATCAAACTATTACTGAAACACTAAGTTGCCGGCTTGCGCCACTCGGTTGGTCAATGCCGTTTAGTGATACGGGTCGCGCTGTTTTTCAGGCAAAGGATACCAGTAAAAACCCATATTATTTACGGGTCGATAATACCTGTGATCCGCTACATACGCCTACACAGGCCAAATTTGCGAAAGTGGGTATTCTTGAATCTTGTACTGGTATTGGTGACATTGGTGGCAATCAGGCACCATTTGATCCCACAGCCCCTACAAAAAATTGGATTGGTGAAGGGTCATATATCGGCTGGGCGAAATGGCCTTATGCAACAGCCGACACCGGAGGAGCGTATTACGCTTTAAGTGAGAACGCGGTCAATGGGGTAAGGTCGTGGATATTGGTCGGTGATGATGAGAATTTTTACATCATGCCAAGTGTCGCGATTGAAACATCAAAAAACCAGTATAAAGATTATTCACTATGTCATGCTTTTGGTATTTTCGATGGTTTGGATTGTCCATATATTGCGGCATGGCATGAATATAATACAATCGGCAGTTCAAGTTATGGCGGTAATAGTGCATTCACAGGGTCTAGTGCAGGCTTTTTAATACTACTTAAAAATAAAAATGGCACGTATGTGCAGGGCAATTATTCAAATTCAAATGACACGCGCCTACAGTACGGCATCGATAAATCAGGTTTTTCAGGCTACGCAGATTTATATAATTATGATGCAGCTCAAGGTCCGATGCACTGTGCTTTTCTTGCGCGCGATGTGCTTAATAACTATTTAGGCGAAGTACCACTTGCGAGAGTTTCGCTTAATTATTTCGCACCAGGAGTTCTGCCCAATATTACAGTTTTTAGTGATGGTAATCGCGCATATCTTAGAAAGAAGCTCATGGGTTCGTCTATTCGTGCAGGGTCGATTATTTTTGATTTAGGGGAGATTTAAATGCGATTGGATATTTCACCAGAAAATCTAAGCAACAACCATACAAGCACAAAATCCCTCATCAAAGGTCAGATACGACATGACGGTGTGCCGATCTCATGCGAAGTGGTCGTATTGGATCGTACATCAAAAGCAGTCAACTCAAGAGTGCGAAGTAAAGTCGATGGTAGCTTTTTGGCTTGGGGTTCACATGCTAGATATAACATCGTGATGGCTGTAGATCCGAACAATGACCACAACATTGCATCGCAAGACAGGGTGAAATAATGATTCAAGTCTCAAAAAAGGCGGGGCTTTTAGCCTTGCAAGCACATGCTCAGTTTTTGGATAGCGGTAGTGGATCAGCATATTTTGTGTATTACTCAGACACAAAACCAGCAAGCATTGAAACAGCCGCGAATCCAGCAAATGCCTTGTGTGCGCTAACATTACCTGAGCCGTGTTTTAAACAATTATTGAGTGACGGTATTGAGTTGCACGAAACAGACACTGCGCTTGCAACGCAAGCAGGCACAGCAACTTGGGCGCGTTTGTATAATGGAAAAAATGAAGCATATGCTGACTTCAAAATAGGTACTGAAGATGCTGACATTATTTTAAATAGTGTCAATATCGCACTTGGTTCAAGTCAAAAACTCGACAGCATTATTCTTAAGCTATTTTAAAACGAGGTGGTTATGTCTTATACACCACCAAATAAGCACAATGTTTATTTAAATTTTGAGCAAATCAGCACGCCACAGAGTCGCTTTAATCTGGTTTTAAATTTTGGTGCAAATACACCAAGTTTAAATCAATTAAATACTCGTATTGACACTCGGATTTCAGTACAAATTAGCGGTACAAATACTGAGATTTTCATTAATCGCGGTCAATTAAATGCTCAAATTGACACGCGCGTTAATGCGAAAATCAGTGGTTTAAATTGGGAAAATGTCGATAATCGCGGGCGATTACAAGCAAGCTTATGTACTGATATTGAGTCAAGTTTAATAGGTATAAATGATATCAATCATCTGGTTGGTGTGTCATACGGCTTTAATATGAGGTACCAGAAAGCGATTGCATGCCTAAGTACGACAGAAATCCCTTGGGCCAAACCAATTTTAAGAGTCTCCAAAGAGGCTCTTTTTTATGACTTAGGCTTGGTGATTTCCAATCAGGCAAATATTCAGTATGAGCAAGCAGGATCATTAACTCGGGCGATTAGATCCCTGCATGAGCAAGCAACCGGTTTAAGTTCGGATGCCTATGTGATATGGGAAGAAGGCGATAAGCGCTTTATTCACCAGCGCTATTTACATGAAGAAACCATTAAACTGCGTCATAACCGCGAAACTGTTTGGCAGGAGATGATTCGCAGACGTAAGACCTTTACTTATTCACATGAAGTGGCTCAAGTATTCGAACACCGATTTTCGTTTGAATGGGATAAAGGGCTTGAGATTGTTACCAAGTCAGACCTGCCTTGGGATAAAGCCAATGCTATTCACTACCGCAAGCACCCAGTAAAGCCTTGGCCTAAACCGATTGAAAGACCTAAACGACAACCAGTTATTCTCAACTTTTGCTGTCCGGCAAGAAATAATGGTCGTTTTGATGTTCAGCTGAACTTTGAAAAAGATCAATGCTCGAATTTACCCGTAAAACCAAAAAGGAACTGGTGGTATATCGTGAATGTATTAACAGCCGAGCGATTGGATACCGGCGAGAAGATTAAAGTCATGGATGGCACCTATAGCACTAGCCGGTCGCAATGGTGCTGGACTTACTCCATTACCGTGGCCCATACCGAGAAAGACAAGTTGCAGCCAATCGATGGGCAGCCGGTCATTTTAAAACTGGTCATCAATGGTTTTGAGCATCATGTCTTGCTAGAAGATCCAGAAGAAACCCGTCGTTTTGCTAGCGTTTTATATACCTACCCGGGTCGGAGTGTGACAGCTCTGAACTCTGATAAATATGGGCCTTTACGCTCATTTATCCAGGACAATGAACGTACCTCTGTTCAACTGGTTCAGGCTGAGTTGGATCGCGCTAATGCCAATACAATTCTGGACTGGAAGCTGATCGATGAACTGGGTTGGATCGTTCCGACTGAAAGCCTGAGTTATGCCGAACTTGCGCCAATCGATGCAATCAAACAGGTGGTTGATGCAGGTGGTGGCTTTATCTATAGCCAGAAAGCCGGTAATACACTGACTATCTTACCCCGGTACCAGAAAGGTTATTGGGATGCGATGATGGTGGATGATTACGATATTCTGTTATCTGAAAGTCTGGTGATGCAGCAAAATATAAAACAGAACGATGAATATATCGCTGACTTTAATGCCATTACTGTAGTGAATAGTCGTAGCGGTGAAAGTCTGAAAGTACAGCAACGAGGAACTTCAGGCGATGTGCCACTAGAAACAGTCACGGGGCCATTATTTAATGTGGTATCGGGTGCGAGTTATGGCAAAAATGAATTGGTCAAAGCCAATATTCAAGAGCTGCATACTTTCTCGGATATTCCGGTCAGTCAAGAAATTGGCGAGATGCTACCCGGTAAATCGATTGCATTTAATGGCCAGTGGTGGGGCGTGATTGATTCAGTTTCAGGTAGTTTCTCACATGAAAAAGTGAATGAAACTATTACAGTGGAGCGCATCAGCCGTGAATAACCCTTTATTTGAACTACGCAAGCTGCTTAATCCTACTCACGCTGAATATATCGGCACCATTACATCAGCGAATCATCCAGAGTATCGGGTGCAGATCGACGGCGGATCTGGTCCTGTGCTGTGCACATCTGGTACAGCCTACAATTTGGGTGTCCGAGTATTTGTCTCAAATCAAGTGATTTTAAGGCCGGCACCCACTGGACAGCATTCAGAAATAGAAGTCTAAACTTAAACAACAGCACCTTCGGGTGCTTTTTTATTACCAAAATTTAAGGGGATGTATGGCTAAAGGGGATGTATATGGACTTTCTTAGTCAGGTATTGGAAAGCATAAAGAACCATTCACACATCCTTTTTACAGGTGTGCTGGGTGCAACTTTTGGCTTTCTATTAAGCAAGGAGCCAACCCGGGATCGCTGGATAGGATTCTTTGCTGGTTTCATTTTATGTGTGGTCTTTGCTGAGCCAGCAAGCTTGTTTCTTGCTAATGGCAAGTACCCTGAGCTATTTGGTTTTGTCTTGGGTGCTGCTGGTAAGAGTACAGCTGAAGCATTATTAAGTTTGGCTCGATCAAGACTTCTTGGTTTAGTCAAAAAGGAGAATGAAGATGCTACTAATCATAAGTAAGACGGCATTGGTATTGTTTTTGATTTCGTTTGGAATCATGGTATTCCATCCAAAAATTCAACTACCAAAGCACATCGATTTTCTTTTGATGCTGTCAATTATTTTTGGAGTGGCACTTTTTGTTAAAGATGAGTATTCGCCAAGTCCGGCCGGAACCCTTTTTTACACTACAGTAAGTATTTTATTCGCACTCTTTACCCGACAACTCTATATTTGGGGTAAGGGTGGTGCACGTCCTAAATTTTTTAATACGGATAAAGATGGTGACAATCCATGAAATATATTTTTGATTTCTTGCGAAAGATTAGCGGCGGAAAACTCACCCAGAAACAGGTTGATGCTGCTGACAAACTGATTGCAACTGCTTACGATGATGTCACCAGTATGCTGGGTATCGCTACGGATGAAATGCATATCAGCCCAAGTGGTATTGATCTGATCCGTAATTTTGAAAGCCTACGGCTCAATGCCTACGATGATGGCGTGGGTGTATGGACCATTGGTTATGGCACCACAAAACACCCAAATGGTATTCGTGTCAAAAAAGGGGATACCTGCACACTGGAACAAGCCAAAAGCTACATGCAACATGACTTGAAAAAATTCGAGCAAACCGTCAATAGCGCAGTCAATGTTCCGATCAATCAGAATCAGTTTGATGCCTTGGTTTCATTGGCCTATAACATTGGACCTACCGCATTTGAAGAATCCACTTTGGTCAAAAGGCTGAATGAGAAAAATTATAAGGCGGCAGCTGATCAATTTGGCTTATGGGTAAATGCTCGTGGCAAACGCCTGCAAGGTCTGGTGAATCGCAGGAAAATTGAAATGGAGTTATTTTTAAAATGACTCTAAATCTATTATGGCAATATAAACACTGGATCGCAATTGCGGTCTTTTTTGTTTTATGGGTCGGGCAAATTGCCTATACCAACCACTTAGGCGGGAAGCTACGCAAAGCCAGTGAGCAATGCACAGCCAAAATTCAAGAAATTGAACAGAAGCATCTCAAAGCTTTAACTGAAAAACAAAATCAAATTAACCAGATGAGTGCGGATTATGAATCAACAAAATCAAAGCAGCGTGTGCAGGTCGAAGCAGTTACACGTGAAGTGCAAAAGATCATTGATCGTCCTGTGTATCTCAACCATTGCTTTGATGATGACGGCCTGCAGCAACTCAACTCACTTATCGCCAGTGGTGCCAGCAAACCTCCTTGAGCCTTGTCCTGATTTGCAAAAACTGGAATCAGGGCAGGGTAAGGTTGCTTTGGTCTGGTCTATCGATGTGGTTGCTAAATATAACGATTGTAAGGCACGTCATGGTGCAATTGTGAAGGCCCTCAAGTGAGGGCTGCACAGCTCATTCGATTACGACGAATGTGAATGTGAATATGGGGGGGGTATATATTAAGGCTCTTTAATTGTCCCTTATTTTTTGAAGAATTATCCCTTTGTCAATTGCAGAGGAAATAAAATGGAATTGCGGTGAATTCTGTTTAGCTTCATGAATCTTCTGTTTTGATCCCAGCATATTGAAAAGTGTTTTTCCTACCAAGTACGCGCCAGACAAAGTGCCACCACTTAACATCATATCCCCGATTGCGGTACTAGCTTCCCATAATTTAGGCCTATTGCTTTTGATATCACTAATTATGGGTTTAAGTGAATATGATGGAAATCTTGAAGCAAAAACTTCCTGATACTCAGTCACAGCTTTATCGAATTGAATAATTTCATTTTGGCGAGATAAAGCACGCTGGTCTTTATCATCAAAGGCAGAGATAGTCCTAAAAAGTTTGTATTTTGTATAATGAAGATTGTCTAGCTGCTCAATATGATCTTCCCTAAATCTCCTTAATACATCTATAGGAACATAAGTACTTGGATACGGCAGACATTTTGCTATCTCAATCCTAATTGAATCTTGTTCCAGTAGATCATCCGATTCAATGCTATTAAATCCAGCAGCAACATTATTATAAATAATCCAGTCAGAGTCTTTGGTCTGTTTTTTTACACTTTGACAAGCAATAAGAGATTCCAAGGCTAAGCGCTGAAACTGGGAACTATGCATTGATTCCGGAGGAGCATTCCTATAAAAATCAATAACACCATTGCTTTTAAACTCATTAACAACTTCATCAGAGCAATCTATATAAGGGATTTGAGTCAAGATTATATTATCCCAATATAACCCATAAAACATTAAATCCTGCCTACTTAAGTCTTTAGCAACTATACCGTTTTCATTATTAGCTGTTGTCCCTGAAAGGATAATCCCTTGAGATACTCGGCGCCTTTTAAATTTTATGATATTGCTCATTTTTAACAATTACTCTTCTTTAAATTATGCACTTTATTCAAAATAGAGATCATTTTTACTCCTTCCACCCATCCACAATATCAGCCCAATCCTGCATCATTTTTATTTCTCGACATGCTTATCATCAATCAAATACTGTCCAAAACTATCTATCCAGCCTTGAATAGATGCTTCCCACACATAAGTACGAGTTTTAAGTTTCTTCACCAGGGTAAGATCCCTAATTCCAAAATGCGTACTTCCTTCCGGTAATTCATCCCAATCTACCTTTCCATTCTCAGTAAACCAGTCTTCCCAAGCTAATTGAATATCATGAGCCACAAATCGACTATTAGAATTATCCCAGGCGAATGGATTATTACTATTCAACTTATTCACATGCAGACGTTTAAAATATTTATTGTTCTGATGGATCTCAATAAACAGATCTAAATGTTTTTTGATGAAATCAAATTCAACATTAATTACGCCCTCATCTTCAAAAGCATCACTCTTATCAACCAATGCCATGTAGCGCTGTTTCTTACTCCATTCCTTGTAATAACTATTATAGTTATCTTCTGCAACACGGATTGCTTCCTCAAATTCCAATCGAATGCCACGTTTTTTAAGATTCACATATCGCTTCAAGGTATTCCATGACTCATGAAGGGTAATAGTCTGCAACTGGGGAATGGTAAAGCCATCTTCTGCATAACGTGTTGCAGCCTCATGGCGTAAATCATGGAATCTTAAATCACTAATACCACATGCATTACACGCCCGGGTAAAGTATGTAGACACGGTACGGGTATTCACTGGAATTAAAATATTCTTGTCATATCCCAAGGCAAGCATTCGATCCCGGACTTCTGGCTTCATAAACTCATCAATCATATTGATGGCTCTTGGTTCCATGTGAGCATACTTATGATTACCCAAGGATCCATTCGGATTTTTAGCATCTCTGACTAACCACTGACTATTCAGATCATCGTAATCATCCAGGCGCAATGAACACAGCTCATCTTCACGGCGGGCAGTGTAGAGTGCAAACCACATAATCAGATGCATCGGCGTTGAGTTCTTGACCCGTTTCCAGCTTTTATAGAAATAGTTGGTCAGCATTTGAAGTTCTTCCGCCGTAGGCAAGCGGTCACGCTGTTTGGATCTGGTCACGATGCGAGACTTCTGTAAACCAATCATGGCTTTTTCAAATTCGATTAGCACAGTCTCTAAGGGTTCGCCCCATACAAACTCTGCATGAACGATAACAGCCTTGATATGGCTTAAGTCCTTTAAGATGGTGGCAGGTGCAACACCGTCAGTTCCTTTAACTGGATCGCCTTTTCTTCGCATAATTGCATAATCAGAAAAGTCTTGTCGTGTTAAAGAATAGATATTCTTCTCAGAAATATCTAAACTAGCGATGTGCTGTAGTGCTCCTGTTTTTGTCCTGGCAAAGCTGTCTGCTTCTTCCAAATACTGAAAAATGAACTCCCTGAGCGTTTTGTGCTTTATTTGCACCGCCGGATTCAACATTTTTTCAGGGTGCAATTCGATTTCTGCTTCCGTGCGTTTGATCCAGTCCTCAGCTAATGATTTTTTGCTGAAGGTTTTTGATTGTTTGAATTCAGGGTAGCCTTGACGTTGTACACGGACTTGAGCTCTATACCGGGTTGTGCCGTCTTTTGTTTGTCGCTTAGTGACTGTTCCCATGAATTTGCACCATTAAAATATTGGGGTGCAAGTAGGGTGCAATCAAAGGACACTAAAAGTCAATACGAAGCGACTAAACGAAGTTAAACGAGGTTAAAGATTTTGAGCAAAAACAATGTAATTGAAGAATTGTTTGGAAGATCAATAGATAGGAAGCTTTGGGTGGCCCCCATGGCAGGTGTGACTGACCGTCCGTTTAGAGCCTTGTGCAAGTATTTTGGTGCAGGTCATGCGGTCAGTGAAATGATGACCTCAGACAAAACTTTGCGTATGAGCAAAAAAAGTCTTTACCGTGCCAATTTTGATGGGGAGCTGGCACCAATCTCAGCCCAGATTGCCGGTTCAGATCCACAAGATCTCGCTGAGGCTGCGCGTTATCAGGTGGCCAATGGTGCACAAATTGTTGATATTAATATGGGCTGTCCAGCCAAAAAGGTCTGCAATCGATTAGCCGGTTCAGCCTTGCTACAGGATGAAGATTTAGTTGCCCGTATCTTGGATACTGTCGTGGCTGCGGTCGATGTGCCGGTAACTTTAAAAACCCGTCTGGGGTATTTAAATGGTCATGAAAATATCATGCGGGTGGCAAAACGTGCGGAAGATGCCGGAATTGCGGCGCTGGCTTTACATGGCCGTACCCGTGAAGATATGTATTTAAATACCGCCCGCTATTCACTCATTAAAGATGTAAAAGACATGTTGAATATTCCCGTGATTGCCAACGGAGATATTGACAGTCCTGAAAAAGCCAAATACGTACTGGATTATACCGGTGCAGATGCCATCATGATCGGACGTGCAGCACAAGGTCGTCCCTGGATTTTTCGTGAAATTGCCCATTATTTAAAAACTGGCCAATATCTGGATGCGCCGAGTATTACAGAAGTTAAGGATGTTCTATTGGGACATTTGGCTGAGCTATATGAGTTTTATGGCGAGTATTCCGGTTGCCGAATTTCCCGGAAACATATTGCCTGGTATACCAAAGGTCTGCGTTCAAGCAACGAGTTTCGTCAGGGCATGTATCAGGTAGAAAATACAGCTGATCAATATCGTGTAGTAGAAGATTATTTTAATACTTTACTTGAACATGGCTCAACCATGAGTGATGTTCAGGTCGAACAGGTCAATTTATTAGAGACCAAATGATGGCAGGCTAGTAGGAGGTAATCAAGAAATATGTTTTGTGTAGAAATACTACCTTTTTTATCTTGAGCGCGTCGATTTTAGCACGCTGTTTACACTTAAGCCGGTCAAATACATAGCACAACATTTTGTTGACTTAAACCGGACAGGACTTGGACATTGCTTACTTAAACTTGTTCTATGATGGATTCATCTAATATGAACAGGAGGTGATCCTTCTTGTTTGTAGTCATCACCAAGGGAGATCTGTAATGACAAATACCAATCGTCCAGTCACAGAATTTAGCCATAAAACGTCAACGGAATTGCCACAAGAACGCAGCGAAGGCTTAAATATAGATCCTACTGATGCCAATGCACGTCCGGATTTAAATACTCCTGAAAAAGATAATCCGAATGTGCCAGATATGAATGAAGGCAAAGATAATCTGGCTGCGACCAGTGCGGGTACAGTAGGTGGTGCTGCTGTAGGGGCCGTTGCAGGTCTGGTCGGTGGTCCTCCAGGTGCAGTGGTGGGCGGCATTATCGGTGGTGTGGTTGGTGGCATTGCCGGTAATGATATTGCAACATCAGATCGCCAAAAACAGGCAGATAACTACCAGCATCCAGAAGTTCGAAGTGAGGCAGATAATTATCAGCATCCTGACCAGTTGATTGCCGAAGATAATTACTGGCGCGATGAGTATCATAATCGCCCGTATTTTAATGAAACGCGGAATAGCTACAGCGATCTAGATTATGATCGTGACTATCGCGGCGCTTATCGCGTAGGTTATGAAAACCGTGCCATGTATGATCGTGATACAGATTTTGACCATGCGGAACCTGAACTACGGACCAAGTGGGAACAGGTGAAAGGTGAATCCCGTTTAAATTGGGAAGAAGCCAAGTTTGCAGTCAAAGATGCCTGGCATCGACTTACCCGCTAAGTCCGACTGAATAAAAAACCTCTCTAATTAGAGAGGTTTTTTATGCTGATAAATTTTAGAGATGTTTCATTTCCAGCACCAGCTGATTGATCAGATCAGACGCTTCCATTTCACGAATTTGTGCCACATTTGAGCCTGCCCAGAACGCGCCATAACCCTGATCGCCTTGTTTGGCTGCAGCAGCATGTAATTGCTTGGCCAGATCATAGGTATAAGGATAAGCCGGCACATCCAGACGATCGGGTGTGTCGACATCCATATGCCAGTGGTTGATGATTCCGCGAGCAGGGCGGCCGGAAATACTGGCACTGACTTGAGTGAGTGGCTTGGAAAGCAGGGCTTTACGATAAGCCTCATTGGCATTGGACGATTTGCACTGTACAAATGCAGTGCCAAGTTGCACGGCATCGGCACCGAAATCCAGCATTTGTCTTGCCTGTTGGCCGTCCATAATCCCGCCTGCTGCCACAATCGGCAGGGAACAATGCTGTTTGATCAGTTTCACCAGATTAGAGGTTTTGACCGAAGCATCGAATTTGGTACTGAAAATTCCACGATGACCGCCGGCTTCAATGCCTTGGGCAATAATAATATCAATTCCGGCAGCTTCGATGGCTTTGGCTTCGGCAAAATTGGTCGCAGAAACCATGGTTAAAATTCCTGCCTGTTTTAAGGCTTGAATCTGATGCGGATGCGGAATGCCAAAATGAAAACTGACCGCCCGTGGTTTGGTTTCCAGCACCAGATTCAGGAAGTCATCATTGTCTTTAAAGCTCGGATAAATACAGTTTAAATGCTCGGGTGGCTGCGCCCCATATTCAATAAATTTATTTTTAAACTGTGCGATCCATGCCTGCGCGACAGCTTTATCTAGGGGCACACTGTCATGACAGAAAAAATTCACCTGAAAAGGGCAGTCTGTCAATTCCTGAGTTTTTAAAATCTGTTGTCGTGCTGCCTCGATACTGCTGGCTCCCAAACCGAGTGAACCCAAGCCGCCTTGATTGGACACTTCAGCTGCAAGTTCAGCTGTAGAGACACCTGCCATCGGCGCCAAGAAAATAGGATGTTTAATTCCGAGATTTTCTAATAAAGACATAGATTTGCTCCTTGTTATGTTTTTACTTTGCCCTTGAGTTCAAAATTAAGCAAATCATATTGGTTATTTTATTTTGAAATACTTAAACTTTGCTTAGCTGTCATTTACATTTCTCACGACACGCTATGTCGCTAGCCAGACAGATCAACTATAGCGCTGCAATTGAAGACTTTATAATAACATTTTGGTCAAATCTTTCTGAGCTCATGTCTGATCGTATCCGTGAAAAACTGCAAATTTTAGCCGATGCTGCCAAGTATGATGTGTCCTGTTCATCCAGTGGAAGTAATCGTAAAAATAAAGACAAAGGGGTAGGAAATACCGGCAATGGTATTTGTCATAGCTATACCGAAGATGGCCGCTGCGTTTCCTTGCTGAAAATTCTATTTTCCAATGTCTGTATTTTTGATTGCTCTTATTGTGTTTCGCGCCGTTCCAATGACGTCAAGCGAGCAGCATTTACCGTGCAGGAAGTGGTGGATTTGACCATGAACTTTTACCGCCGTAATTATATTGAAGGTCTGTTTTTAAGCTCGGGTATTTTTAAATCGGCGGATCACACCATGGAGCGGATGCTACAGGTAGTGAAAAAACTGCGACTGGAAGAAAACTTTAATGGCTATATTCATTTGAAAACCATTCCGGGTGCATCTCAGGAAATCATTACCGAAGCCGGACTATACGTAGACCGCATGAGTATTAATCTGGAAATGCCGACTGAAGCCGGATTACAGAAATTTGCGCCTGAAAAAACCCATGCCGAAGTACAAAAAGATTTGGGGATTGTGCGGGATCGACTGATCCAGCTCAAAGATGAACGCAAATTGATTAAATCGGTGCCAAAATTTGTACCTGCCGGACAAACCACACAGATGGTGGTGGGCGCACACAGTGAAACTGACCAAGACATTATTTTAATGGCCGATCGGCATTACAAGGAATTTAAGCTGAAACGGGTGTATTTTTCCGGCTATATTCCGATTAATCCTGAAGAAAAAGCCTTACCGGTTGTCGGTTCAGCGCCGCCATTATTAAGAGAAAACCGTCTATATCAATCCGACTGGTTAATGCGTTTTTATGAATTTTCTGCCGATGAAATTGTCGATGACCAGCAGCCGAATCTGGATCTGGATATTGATCCCAAACTCAGCTGGGCCTTGCGACATCCTGAAGCTTTTCCAGTTGATATTAACCGTGCCGACTATAAAATAATTTTGCGTGTACCGGGTATTGGGGTACGTTCGGCCAAAAAAATTGTACAGGCACGCCGTTTTGGTCAGATTCATATCGATCAGCTAAAACGCATGGGTGTGGCATATAACCGCGCACAGCATTTTATCCGCTGTGCTGATACGCCAAAATTTAAGAAAGATCAGCAATCGCATCAGATCCGTCAGCAAATTTTACAGTCTGGCCAATCTAAATATCAGCAGCAGCTTTCACCACAGCTTGGACTGGCATTCTGATGGCCTGTTACTGTTTTGATGGCAGCATGACCGGCTTGCTCAGTTGTGTATTTCGGGCTTTTGAGTTTAAGGAACTGAATGCCCGCATCACTGCCAATCCACAAGCACAAAATGGCCTGTTTGATGAATTTATTTATGTTAGCTCTAATGATGAGCATGGACAGCGGGTCTGGCAGGGGCTCAAGCAAAAAGTCTCCTCCAGCAGCTTGCGTACTTTTTACTATACTTTTCTGTCGGAACAAGAAGCAGCGTTTCAGATTCTATTTGATTTCGCGGTTTATGTATTTAAAAACCAGCGACCTGTCGATAAAGATTATGGTCATCATGCAGTTATCGGTATGTCGCAATGGGCCAAGCAAGTCGGACGGGAAAAGCACCGTATGGAGGCTTTTGTACGCTTTAAAAAGGCCAAGGATGGACTATTCCTGAGTCTGGTTAAGCCGGACTTTAATGTTCTACCGATTATTTCCCGATATTTTCAGGAGCGCTATCAGGATCAATCCTGGCTGATTTATGATGAGCTGCGCAATTACGGGATTTATTATGATTTAGAGCAGGTACATCAGGTCGAGATGAATGCTGAAGCAATCGATCCGCAAATCCAGATTGGGCACAGTCAGTCATTCAGTATCGAACTGGATGATGATGAATGGCTGTATGATCAGCTCTGGAAAGATTATTTTAATAGTGTGAATATTCAGACACGTAACAATATGAAACTGCATATTCAATATGTACCGAAACGCTACTGGCGTTATATGAATGAGAAAACACTTTAAACAGTACATCTGGCATCTTTCAGGCATAATAAGCGTTTATATTTAGATTGAGTGCATAGATATGAAGGTATGGCTAACGTCATTGGCGCTGCTCATTGGATTAACCGCATGCTCGAAAGAGCCACAAAAACCGGTCGTCGATCCAGTCAAATATCAGGTTCAGACAGCGCAGGAATTGCAGCAACGTTTTGATGCACTCAATAGCCAATTGGCTCAGGATTTTCAGAAATTTAAAAAACTAGAAAGTATTGCTTTCTCACACCAGTTTCCTTTAGATGTGAATAATCTGCAAACTTTAAACCGTCATTTGGTCAGCAGTACGGCATTAAAACCAAGTAAAATTGCCTATTGCGATATGATGAATGCTTATTTTGCCGATATGTATCGTTTGGGGCATTATAATCTGGAACTGGTCGATGACATCCAATTGCCGAATGCTGCCAATGAAAATCTAAAAGACAATTTTTCGAATGCCGATCACTTCTATACTTTTATTCTGGATCGCTATACCACTTATCGTCAGGTTCAGCAGACCATGGGTTATGGTTGTAATTTAAAAGCCGCGCTTTAAATCTTAAAGATAAAAAAGCCTATCATTAAGATGGGATTTTTAGTTTAAATAATTAACAACCTGTAATTTTTTCAGCTTGTGGTTTTTCTTCCGGGAAGAAGATTGGACGAAGTTTCACCCCAATACCATTACCGATAAAGGCAAACACCAGCCATAACCAGCCATGTAAACTGCCTGAAGCGATGCCACTGAAATACGCACCAATATTACAACCATAGGCCAAGCGTGCACCATAGCCGAGCATGATGCCACCGACAACAGCAGCAATGAGCGAGCGTTTCGGAATGTTGAAATTCGGGGCAAACTTACCTGCCAGACTGGCTGCCAGCAAAGCACCGAGCATGATGCCAAAGTTCATCATCGAGGTAATATCAAACCACAACGACTCTGTAAGTGCTTTGGCATTGCCAGCTTTCTGCCAATAATCCCATGCAGTTACATCAACACCCACTAAAGTGGCGCCTTTTGCACCCCAAACTGCCAGGGCAGAAGTCACGCCCCAAGGACGACCTGCAAGTGCCAACGTCGCAAAGTTGAGCAGGGTCAGAATAATCCCGCCCCAAATCAGAGGCCATGGACCACGAATAAAGCGTTTCCAGCCTTGATGCTCACTGCTTGGTTCTACTTCCAGACGACCATGACATTTCTTTTCGAAATAAACAGTCGCCGCAGCAATCAGTGCAAAAATAACAAAGCTCAGCAGCAATCCAGGCATCACCCCTAAACTCTGTACCAGAGAAATAGGTTCCAGATGCGGCAAAGCAAACCACCAGTCTAAGTGTGAGGTTGCAATCACAGAGCCGATACAGAAGAACAAGAGTGTTACCAGCATACGTGCACTACCACCACCCACGGTATACAGCGTACCCGATGCACAACCGCCACCGAGCTGCATGCCGATGCCGAAAATAAAGGCACCAATCATGACTGACATGGAAACAGGACTGACGTTACCTGTGACCGGGTTGCCAAACAATTCACCCGCACCTAAAGCGGGGAAGAATAACAATACTGCTAGAGCGAGCATAATCATTTGTGCACGCAGACCACGACCGCGACGTTCCTTGATAAAGACGCGCCAACTCGAGGTAAAACCAAATGAGGCATGGTACAGGGTCATGCCTAGCGCACCACCGATTAAAAATAACAGAGCCTGATTTAAGCCAACGATCTGATAGGCACCGATTGTACCGATTACAAGTAAAATAAAAGCCACCCAGACCGAAATATTCGACCGTTGGGAAGCAGCAGCAATGACTGACATGGGAGATTAAATTTTAAAAATAAAGGCTGGTATTCTACTGAATTTCAGCTTAAATGCAGCCCATTTTGGCCAATGAGTGAGTATTAAGTCATTCTTATAGTTGATAAGTTTTATCACTTTATCTGATTTGTGGGAGTGAGTTATAAAAATAAATCTAATGGAACATCTCATTATTCTGTAATTCTCTACACTTAAGCAGCTTAAATAAATTGCAGATTTAATCGTATGGTTTTATGCCGATAGATCAGTATCGAGCATTTTTGAGTTTCTAGATTTTCAAATGAAGTACATAAAAAAGCCTGCAAATTGAATCGCAGGCTTTTTAAGCATTAAACTGAGAGCTAAAATCAGTTTTCAGCTTTTTCTCGAACATTGCCAGCACCTTCTTCAACCGCAGCTGCAGTGGCCGCAGTGGCTTTTCGTGCTGCTTCAGCAGTAGCATCTGCTGCTCGAGACGTTGCAGCAGCAGCTTCGTCAGCTGCTTGAGCTGTATTTTCCGCTGCATTATCCAAGGCTCTTTCAGTGTCTACCGCAGCTTCACGGCTTGCATCTTGCATATCATGACCGGCTTGATCTGCTGCATTTTCTAAATGCTCACCTGTCGTTGCCCCGGTTTCAGGTGCTTTATCTTTGTTACAGCCGACCAAGGCAACAGTTGCCACTAAACCTAAAGCAATCATTAATTTATTCATCGAGTAATATCCCTTGTTGTTGTATAGCTGCCAACTAATTTAACAGTCATTTCTTAAAGTTTATGCTAGAAAATAGATCAAAATTTGTTGATTAACTGTAACTTTTTTCAATACTTATGCTGCTTTAACTCGCTCAGGACTTATTTAATAAGTTGTTTTAAGTGTATTAAATGAGTCAGATCCAGAAACTAAAAAATTTCTAATTTAATAAGCATTCAAGGATGATGGAAATGAACGGGGTATATTATTAATCTTGCGATTTAAGTTGTCAGTCGTGTAAAAAAGATGATTTTAAGCAATAAAATCCCAGTCATAAAAAAAGCCCGCAGGGTGCGGGCTTTTTAAAGAGAAAATTAGAGACCAGCAGAGGCTTTAAGCGCTTCCACTTTGTCGGTTTTTTCCCAAGTAAAGGCCGTATCAGAGCCTTCACGGCCAAAATGACCATAAGCCGCAGTCTGCTTATACATTGGCTGAATCAGATCCAGCATGCGGGTAATGCCATATGGGCGTAGGTCAAAGTGCTCACGAACCAAGGCAATAATCAATTCTTCAGATACTTTTGCAGTATTAAAAGTGTTGATTGAAATTGAAGTGGGTTCAGCAACACCAATTGCATAAGACACCTGGATTTCACACTTGTCTGCAAGACCAGCCGCAACGATATTTTTTGCTACATAACGCCCTGCATAGGCAGCAGAACGGTCAACCTTAGATGGATCTTTGCCAGAGAAAGCACCACCGCCATGACGCGCCATACCACCGTAGGTATCTACGATAATTTTACGACCTGTCAAACCACAGTCACCGACAGGGCCGCCAATCACGAACATACCCGTTGGGTTGATGTGGAATTTGGTCTCTGCATGGAACATATCGGCAGGAATGATTTTCTTAACGATTTCTTCAATCACAGCTTCTTTAAGATTGGCTTGTGAAATTTCAGGATCGTGTTGAGTCGACAAAACCACAGCATCTAAACGAACAGGTTTGCCATTTTCATAAGCAAAGGTCACTTGGCTTTTCGCATCTGGGCGTAACCAAGGCAAAGTTCCATTACGACGAAGCTCTGCTTGTTTTTCCATTAAGCGATGTGCATAGGTAATTGGCGCAGGCATTAAAACGTCAGTTTCACGGCTGGCATAACCAAACATCAAACCTTGGTCGCCGGCACCTTGATCTTCAGGTTTCTGACGGTCTACACCCTGAGCAATTTCAGGTGACTGTTTGCCAATCATGTTGATTACGGCACAGGTCGAACCATCAAAACCCAGATCAGAATGGTGATAACCAATACCGTTCACGGTATGGCGTACTACCGCTTCAAAATCGATATTGGCCGTCGTTGTGATTTCACCGGCAAGTACAACCGCACCTGTTTTTACAAGCGTTTCACAAGCAACCCGTGCATAAGGGTCTTCTTTTAAGATTGCATCCAAAATAGCGTCACTGATTTGGTCAGCCATTTTATCTGGATGGCCTTCGCTTACAGATTCCGAAGTAAATACAGCGTACTCGCGCATAGTCCTATCACAGTTAATTTTAAAGACCCGATATGTTACATCGAGTTGCGCTCTAGGACTAGCTTAACACGACAAAATTGGTCGAAATTGTTTCAAATTATTGTGTTTTTAATTGATTAATAGAATTAAAAAAATTGATATGTCGATTTAACCGTCATTGCTGATTTGGCAAGGAGCGACAAATTAATCCGGATTTTCCCAGATGTAGCAAAATTAAACAGTTATATTCTCGAATAAATTTTAAAAGATCGCTGATTGGAAAAATATAAAGCTAAAATCTGAGCAATTTTCAGGAAAATGATTATTACATTAATACGCTCGCATGTGATTCAACATGATTCGACTAGCTGTATTGTTGTTGCATCGGCTTCTCTGCATATTAGGCCTAAGGTTTCACTACTGGCCGGTTAAGCATGGCCAAGATTCTTTTTGTATGGGCTTCTTGAAGTAAGACTGTACGGAGATAAGTCATGATGTATCAAAAGGCATTTACCTTAATTGAGGTGATGATTGTACTGACGATGATGGCGATTTTAGCCACCATGGCGTTTATGAGCTATCAGGGCTATGTGGTACGTGCTCAACTGGCTGAAGTGTTTGAGCAGGCTGGCACATATCGAACTCAGTTCATTGCCTCAGGTCAGCATTGTGATGCTGGACGCGAGATTGGGGGGAATACACGATATATCGAAAAAGTGGTGATTAATGCAACATGCCGAATTGAGTTTAAGCTGCGACAGCAAGGCCTAGATGCAGCGATTCGGGGTAAATCAATTGCATTTGATGTCTATACGGGAAAATGCTTCTCGACCGATATTTATCAGCGCTATTTACCTAAAAGCTGCCAAGGGCGCTAAGCACGCTTGCTGCTTATGATTGAGCCTAAATAGATGTAAGCTTTTCATCTAAAAAATACATAGTTGATTGATCTATTGATAAGAATGAATCATCAATGCTTTCCATCATCAACGAGAAAATTATATGACACATCTCGCTTTGAACGGATGGAGCCGACTTTAGATTAAAAACGAATTAACAGCCAATTCTAAAAAATCCAGGGTTGAAAAGCTCAATCAGACAACAATATGCTAACTATCATATCTAATAAATCCATCGCAAAAGTGACCAGAGAAAACAGAACTAGAGAGAAAAATGTGGAATAATTACCCGATAAGGAAATACAAGACTAATAAACTGATAAATGTTGTTGCTTAGTCTTTACCCCTCGCTGTTTTTTTAAGACAATAGACCATAGTTTTGAAAGTCTTTTCATCATTTCCTATTTCTGAATATTTTGGACTCTGATTTATGACAACCCCGCTTAATGAACGTCGTATTGCAAACGCAATTCGTGTATTGGCAATGGATGCTGTGCAAAAAGCAAACTCAGGACATCCAGGTGCTCCAATGGGGATGGCAGATATCGCTGATGTGGTTTGGCGTGAATTCCTGAACCACAACCCGACCAACCCGAATTGGGCTAACCGTGACCGTTTTGTATTGTCAAATGGCCATGGCTCTATGCTTCAATATGCACTGCTTCATTTAACGGGCTACGATCTTTCGATTGAAGATCTAAAAGCATTCCGTCAACTTCATTCTAAAACACCTGGTCACCCGGAATTGGGTTATGCACCCGGGATTGAAACGACGACTGGTCCTCTAGGTCAAGGGATCGCCAATGCTGTTGGTTTTGCGCTGGCTGAAAAAACCTTAGCCGCACAATTTAATAAAGATGACCTCCAGGTTGTGGATCACTTTACTTACTGCTTCCTGGGCGATGGCTGCCTGATGGAAGGTATTTCACATGAAGTGTGTTCATTGGCAGGTACCTTAGGTCTTGGTAAGTTAATTGCTTATTATGACGACAATGGCATCTCGATTGATGGTGAAGTTGAAGGCTGGTTCTCTGACGACACCGAACAACGCTTCTTGGCTTACGGTTGGCAAGTACTTAAAGTAGATGGTCATGATAGCGAAGCGCTTCGTGCTGCAACTTTAGCAGCTAAAGCTGAAACTGCTAAGCCAACCATCATTATTTGTAAAACAGTGATTGGTTTGGGTTCACCAAACAAGCAAGGTAAAGAAGACAGCCATGGTGCGCCACTCGGGCATGATGAAATTGTCTTGACGCGTGCAGCGTTAGGCTGGACTGACGAAGCATTTGTTATTCCTGAAGATGTGTATGCAGCTTGGGATGCCAAAGACAAGGGCGCTAAAACTGAAGCAGCGTGGAATGAAACATTTGCTGCCTATGCTGCAAAATATCCGACTGAAGCGGCAGAGCTAAAACGCCGTATGTCAGGTGATTTGCCAGCAGACTTCGTTGCAAAAGCAGATGCCTATATCGCTGAAGTGAATGCTAAAGCTGAAACCATCGCGACACGTAAAGCAAGCCAAAATGCATTGCAAGCACTGGTTCCATTATTGCCAGAAGTGCTAGGCGGTTCTGCGGACTTGGCTGGTTCTAACCTGACGCTGTGGAAAGGTGCGCAAGGTGTACAAGACAATGCAGCGGGTAACTACGTACATTATGGCGTGCGTGAATTCGGTATGACTGCAATCGCCAATGGTGTTGCGCTGCATGGCGGTTTCATTCCTTATGTGGCTACATTCCTGATGTTTATGGAATATGCACGTAATGCAGTACGTATGTCTGCCTTGATGAAGCAACGTGTGATTCATGTGTACACACATGACTCTATTGGTCTCGGTGAAGATGGTCCTACGCATCAGCCAATCGAGCAAATTGCATCTTTACGTGGTACACCAAACCTGAATACCTGGCGTCCATGTGACACCGTTGAAGCTGCAATTTCTTGGAAGTCTGCATTGACTCGTTCTGAGGGTCCGACAGCATTAATCTTCTCTCGTCAAAACTTAGCTTTCCAAACTCGTACTCAAACACAAATTGAGAACGCTGCGAAAGGTGGTTATGTATTGGCTGAAGAAAAAGGCGAATTAAAAGCGATTATTATTGCAACAGGTTCAGAGGTTGCTTTGGCAATGGAAGCTTATGCACAGCTTGAGGGCGTGCGTGTCGTGTCTATGCCATGTGCTGAAGAATTCATGAAGCAAGATGCAGCGTACCGTGAAGCAGTTCTTCCATCCAATATTCGTGCGCGTGTTGCGGTTGAAGCAGCGCATGTAGATTATTGGTGGAAATTCGTTGGTCTAGATGGTCGCGTAATTGGTATGAGTACTTATGGTGAATCTGCACCTGCAAAAGACTTGTTCCAGCACTTTGGTATTACCACTGAAGCCGTTGTTGCAGCAGTAAAAGAAATTACTGCTTAATCAGCCCTTTAAAAGTTTAAAATGGCGTCCCAGTTTTGGGGCGTCTTTTTGTTTTTTGGTCTTTTTAGCTCTGTTTTCATGTGACAAGAGTTGAAGAGTTCTCTTGATAATTGAATGCAAAAAGTGAGATGAACATGAGCTTGTACGAGCAAATTAGCGAAGAAATTACTCTGATGGATGCAGGCGAACAGAAATGGATCGGGCAGGATCTACCTCTTGAGGCCATGATGGCGGTTGAGTTAATGCTGCAAGAACTCGCGGAAGAAAAAGTCATCAAAGTCCGCCGTAAAAACCATGAAAAGACGACTGGCCTAAAACAGGTTGATCGTATTCTGGTTGAAAAACTGTAAAGCTAAAATACTAAAAAGTCCCTGATTGGGGCTTTTTTTTATGCCAGATGATTTTTGTCTGGAAGTTGCTTATCAAAACCAGATGAGATAAAGATAAGTTTATAACCCGCTATAGAACTCAGCACCCTATCGAAACGGTTTATTTTGATGAAATAGGCAAAAGAAGTTGGTAAACATGAAAATAAATTCCCAGATTCAGATCAAATCTTTAGAGCAAATATCACAGTACCAATGGCTGCCTTTATGGCAAGAATATCAGGCTTTTTATCATGCGAAGATCTGTGACGAGGTCAGTGAAAATACCTGGGCGAAATTACACAGTACTGAGCTAGATTCGATGTATGGATTTGCTGCATTGCTTGATGAAAAAGTGGTGGGCATTGTACATGTGGTCGAGCATGACAGCAGTTGGACGCTACGGCCTTATGCTTATTTGCAGGATTTATTTGTGCCTTCGCAGTATCGAGGTCAAGGTATCGCTTGCAAGTTGATTGAACAGGTTTATCAGGTGGCAGAACAGCGTAATTGTGACCGCGTTTACTGGCTCACGCATGAATCAAATCGTCAGGCACAAATGCTCTATGATAAAGTGGCCAAAAAGACCGGATTTATCCAGTACCGTATGGATTAATAATAGAAATTTAAAAAATAACTTACAAATTTATCGTTTCATCGCTGCAACAAAACGTTTTATCTTTAGAGCTGTAAATATTTCTTAATTCTATACACTGAATAACATCCAAAACGAGAGATAAAAACATGAATTTCAAAACATTAGTATTAGGCTTAGCGGTTTCATCTGTAGCAACATTTTCTATTGCAAAACCAGTAACCTATACAATTGACCCGACCCATACTGCAGCCGTATTTAGCTGGGATCATTTCGGTTTTTCTACGCCATCTGGTAATTTCTCTGATATTCAGGGCAAAATCGTGGTAGACAATGAACAACCGGCAAAGTCAGCTGTGCATGTGACAATTCCAGTATCCAGTATTAATACCAACGTGACAGCTTTAGATGATCACTTAAAGAAAGCAGATTTCTTTGATGCAGCAAAATATCCAAACATCAGCTTTAAAAGTACCAAAGTAGAAACACAGGACAAAAAGAACTTCAAAATTACTGGTGACTTAACTATTAAAGGCGTGACCAAACCTGTGGTATTGGATGCTGTTTTAAACAAACAGGCTGAACATCCAATGATGAAAGTTCCAGCAATTGGTTTCAATGCAACCACTTCATTTGACCGCTCTGCATTTGGTTTAGGAGCAAACGTACCGAGTGTGGGTGATAAAATTACTGTTCAGATTACCACTGAAGCCACTGTACCTGCGCCTACAAAGAAATAAGATTCTCTGTATGGGTAGTATGAAAAAGCACCTGATTCAGGTGCTTTTTTATCAAATAAAATGACTTAGATCTAATCACGATTCAGAATCAGCAGACAGCCAAAACTGATAAAGATCCCGCCTGTAACTCCATCAATCCATTTGGCAAATTTTTGATAATAAGTCGTCATTTTCGGCATTGAAAAAATAATGGCTACAACCGTAAACCAGAGCAAACTTTCGATAAAGACCAGAGCTAAAAGAGAAGACTGTTCTGATAGTTTTGCATTAGGGCTAATCGCCAATGCAAATACGCTGCTAAAGTAAATCAGGGCTTTGGGGTTGGCCATGTTGGTGAAAAAACCTTGCAGCAATAATTTAAGATACGACGGCTGAACGATAGAAAGAGCTTCTGCTTTCGAATTTGTTAACGGTAGAGGTGTCTTAAAGCTCGACTTCAACATCAAACTGCCCAGATAGAGTAGATATAATCCACCCAATAGCATTAAGACCTGCTGTAACCAGACCATTTTCTGAAATAAAAAATGCAGGCCGCCAAGTGCGCAAATTGACCAGACCAGAATGCTCAATGAAATGCCGAGGGCTGCACATAAAGCATGCTTTCTGGACTGCCGGATGGCACTTTGGGTGACAAAGAAAAAGTCCGGCCCTGGACTAATCAGGGCAAAAAAATGAATCACGGCAATGCCGAATAATGCGCTCATAATGTTTCTACAGTCGAGAGGAAGAGTTTAGCCTGGAATGTATCTGAGACTAGGATACGATATTTAATTGCGCCAGATATTGCTCTAGTACAGTTTGCGAGGTAGTTTCCAGTACAGGCGCAAACTGAAGATTGGCAGCGCGTAGTGCAGGAATATCAATTTTAGCCTGACTCAATTCACAGCTATGGCCAATCAGCCATTTTTCCAGACTATCACTGGCGACTTCAGGATGGAATTGTAGTGCCAGAATATTACTGCCTATACGAAAGGCCTGATTTGCATAAAGCTCAGTACTTGCCAGTAATTCAGCCTGTTCAGGTAGGTCAAAGGTATCACCGTGCCAATGTAGCACTTCAATATTTTCCAGATTTCGCAGTGGATTATTCTCGATAGCTGCAAGACTGAGCTTAGACCAGCCCATTTCTTTGCTCTGTCCTGCATAGACTTTGGCACCAAGCGCATGCGCAATCAATTGAGCACCCAGACAGATTCCTAAAGTGGGTAAATTCTTATCCAAACGTACTTTAAGCAGGTCTATTTCTGCTTGTAAGAAAGGAAAGTTTTCTGTTTCATAAACCCCAATTGGGCCACCGAGAATTACGGTTAAACCAGGATGCTCATACGCCTTACGCAGGTCATCAATCCCGGCTTCAAAATAGCGGACACGTAGCCCCAGCTGATAAAATACATCTTCCCAAGCACCGAGGTCTTCAAAAGCGAGATGTTGGATTGCATATACAGTATCGGGGAAATGGTCCAGGTTCAGCATGGTCATTCGATCTAAAACGGGAAATATTTATTTAACGTCATTCTGTAAAAAAATAGAAGTCTTTTTAATCCCGTAATTTATGAAGCAAGATATTCTCAATCTGAATAGTGAATCCTGGTGCAGGATTCTGAACCGGCTTTGTATCATTATGCAGCTCAATTTCATTTCCCACTAGAAAGGCAGTAGAGTAGAGGTGAATATAGAATAAAAAGACTGAGGAAGAAAAAATGCACAATATCTGTCTCTATATCGATAAAAAACGTATCAGTCCCTATGTCATGTCAGTTTACGTTGCTTTAAAAGAAAAAGGCCTGAATTTTCAGGAAAAAACGGTTGATCTAGATCAACTGGAACAACAAAGCATGGCATATCGCAGAATTTGCCCCAGTAGAAAAGTTCCTTGTCTTGTGATGGATGATTTTCATTTATTTGAATCTTGGGCGATTACAGAATATCTGGAAGATGCTTTTCCAGCGCCAGATTATCCAGCTTTATACCCCAGAGAGAGTCAGGCCAGAGCAAAATGCCGTGCAGTTCAGGCTTTAGTCAAAACTGATTTTATGGCAATCCGCCAGGCCATGCCTTCAGACTCAATCTTTGTTCCACCTAAAGGACTTTTTATTGCATCAGCCGAAGTCTTGCAAGATATTCAGCGTTTATTGGCAGTCACAGAGAGTTTGCTCAGTGAATGCTGGCTGACTGAACAGTGGTCAATTGCAGATTTTGATCTGGCCTTTATGCTGCACCGCCTGCTTAGCCAGCAGATTGAACTGCCTGATAAAATTCAGGTATATATCCAGCGAAATTTCCAGCGTGCTTCAGTTCAGGCGTGGCTAACAGAAAATGAAAAGCTCAAGCTTTAAGCTGCCAAAACTTATCAACTAGAGGATACAAAAAAGACTTAAATAGATAAAAATCAAGCGTAATATAAATCAGAACTGTGTGGAAAATTACGAGAAATAATGTCCTTGTTGCATCATTATTAAGGAGTGCGGGGTGGGGAATTCACATCATCATGAGCATAGTCATGTCACTGTGACTGCGAAAAATATCAAAAAATTATCGATTGCTCTGGCACTCACGACCAGTTTTTTAATTGTGGAAGTTATTGCCGGCTTTTTGACGCAGAGTCTGGCCTTGCTTTCTGATGCCGCACATATGTTTACTGATGCTGCGGCACTGGCGATTGCACTGGTGGCCATCAAGATTGGGCAAAAACCGGCAGATAACAAACGCACGTTTGGCTATCAACGCTTTGAAATTCTGGCTGCCTTATTTAATGCCTTGATGCTCTTTGTGGTGGCGATTTATATTTTATTTGAAGCCTATCAACGTTTAAGCAATCCTCCAGAAATCCAGAGTCTGGGGATGATGGTTGTGGCGAGCTTAGGACTCATCATTAACCTGATTTCGATGAAAATTCTGGTGTCGAGTAGTCAGGAAAGTCTAAATATCAAAGGGGCTTATCTGGAGGTGCTGAGTGATGCATTGGGGTCAGTCGGCGTGATGATCGGGGCGCTGCTGATTTATTTTACTGGCTGGATGTGGGTAGATACACTGATTGCCGTATTGATCGGATTTTGGGTTTTGCCACGCACCTGGATTTTGCTCAAACAAAGTATCAATATTCTGCTAGAAGGAGTGCCAGATGAAATTGATATTGAAAAACTGCGTCATGATCTTTTAGCACTCGAAGGCGTACAAGATATTCATCAGCTTAAAGTCTGGGCGATTACTTCCAAAAAAGTCATGTTGACGGTACATCTGGTTGCACCGAATGTAGATTATCAGAAACTGCGTCATCAGGCTTTTGAAATGTTGAGCCATCAGCATCATATTACTGAAATGACTTTACAGATTGAGGCAGAAAATTGTCCACCGGAACAACGAGGGCATTCGACCCATCAGCACTGAAATATAATCATCTGAGCATCGCAGGGCTTAATTGTTTTTTAGAAGTGAACGGATGACATCCAAATAACTTGGTGGAGCATCGACATACTGACGCTCTCTTAACATTTGATGCATTTTCGCCAGCTTTTGATGCGGAACAGCGGCCATTAAATGATGTTCAATATGATAGTTCACATGAATTGGTGCAACAAAAGCACGTGCCAGCCAGCCTGCACGAGTGGTTCGGGTATTGTTAAGGGCAGAATGACTGGTTTCCAGACCCGCATGTTCAGCCATTGCGCGAATACGGATAAATAAAGGGAATGGTGTGATATAAGCCAAAGGCCATAGCAAATACAGCTTAGGATGGCCACTGGCCCAAAGCACAGAGAAAATCGTGGCATTCGCGAGCAGCATACCTGAACTGTTTTTCAGCAGATTTTTGGCCAAATCTACCTTGCTACGATCACCACGTGGAATAGGTTTGGGATCGTTGGATACACTCCATTCCAGAAGCTCCAAATCCATCAATACCCGACCTGCCAGAAATTTAAGTCCAGATTGCCCATTCAGATCACGAAAGAATTTCCTGAATAGTGAACTTTGAGTAATGGGAAAATTTTTTACCAACCCCAAGTCAGGATCATCTGACTGCGAGGTTTTAGCATGATGTTTCAGATGATAAGGACGATACTTGCTGACATCATTCCAGATCGGGCGTGCACAGAGCCAGTCAGTAAAATGAGTGTTCAACCATTTGGTTTTAAAAAGACTATGGTGCGAAGCATCATGCATCAAGATGGCCAGTGCAAGCTGGCGTCCAGCAAGAATGGCCAGTGCCAGCGCACACATCAGTACTTTTCCCCACGTAGGTAAATACTCCCAACTATAGGCTACCGTGCCAAAGGTCATGACAATTACAGTCCATGTCGAACCTACTGCCCAGGCACCGTGCAAGTCTGAGGTCGTGGTGAGTTCTTTAATTTCATCACGACTAAAAAGTTCTGTGACACTGACCTTGCTGTTCATTCTTCTGCCTATATTTAGTTCTTATTGCTCTATTCAATATATTTGTCCTAAATATTACAGTCAATTTATTTTTGTGAATAAATATGAAATAAATTATACACCCTGATTGTTAAAATATTGTTGCCATAAAAATTGCCCCTGTTTTTCTATTTTACGAACCGCCAGCTCAAATTGTTGCCGAGCTTCGGCATCTATCCATTCTGTAGGAAGTAGGGGATCGGCACGTAAACTAAATAAGGCAGATTTACCGAGATAGAAGGCAGTTTTTGCTGCATCAGGTAAAGGCAAGCTTTGAGAGTAATCAAACCATTGATGAATGTCTTGATTCACCTCCAGATAAGTTTGATGTAAGGCTTGAACATCCCAAAGTGCACTGACATCTATTTCCTGATCTATCTCACTGACTTGAAAAAAACGTGCATCTGGATCTAATCCAAACTGGATTGCAGCCGTTTTTAATTCGGTTAAGCTCAGTATTAAGTTGTCTGGACGAATAAAAACATTCTGCTCCATTTCCTGAAAGCCATAATAACCTAGTGCTTTTTCCCGTTTGGATAATGCAGTGCGATCTACACGTCCCAAAGCACCGGTATAAACCAGTACATATTTTCCATTCCACGCGGTCGCCATTTGCATATTGGGATGCTTGTTTAAACTGATAAAAGAAGTATCAAATTTTTTTTCTAGCAATTGATACACCCCGCGCTCTACAGCTTGAATGATATTTTCCTGATTCAATCGGGCTACAGCAACCCGGAGACTATTGTGAGAAATGCTTAATAGATCTGCTGCACATAGCATCTGTTTAATGCTGGCGGTGGAATTTTGAGACGCATATAACAAGTCTAAAACCAGATGACGGGCATTCAATTTATAAGTCATGAAACGATATCGTAATTAAAGGAATTGAAAGTTTTGAAGTTTATTTACAATAGCACTTTGTTGTGAATAACCCAAAAAATGTCAGGGTGAAAGAGGATGAATAAGTGATTTGAGATATGCTTTTTATCAATGAAATTTTTTAAACACAATAAAAAAACCCTTATCTTTCGATAAGGGTTCTTCGTATTCTGGAGCGGGAAAGGAGACTCGAACTCCCGACCCCAACCTTGGCAAGGTTATGCTCTACCAACTGAGCTATTCCCGCAATGAGATGAATTATAGAGAATTCCACAGCAGTGTCAACTCTCTATAAATCTGTTTGATTAATTAATCAGCACGGCGCCAAACCGTACCTTGACGGGTATCTTCAAGAACAACACCTTGATCAAGTAAAGATTGGCGGATTTCATCCGCACGCGAAAATTCTTTGGCTTTTTTGGCATCTTGACGCTGTTGAATTAAACCTTCAATTTGTTCAGGTGATAATCCTAGGGCTTCCTGACCAATATCAGATTTGAGAAACTCATCTGCATCTTGTTGTACCAGACCGAGAATATTGGTCAGATGGCGTAAAGTTGCGTAGTAGATTGCTGCCTGTTCCGCATTTTCCTCTTTCACGGCACGATTCAGTTCTTTGTTAATTTCAAATAGCACTGCAATCGCTTCAGGTGTATTGAAATCATCACGCATGGCAGCATTAAAACGTTCAACCAAAGCATCATCCAGCGTTTCCACCAGATGATCGCCATAAACCGCCTGATAGGTTTTAAATGAATGGTAGAAACGAGACAAAGTATTTTTCGCTTCTTTTAAGGCAACATCCGAATAGTTCACCGGGCTGCGATAGTGTGAAGACACAATAAAGTAACGCACCACTTCCGGATGGAACTTTTCGATCACGTCGCGAATGGTGAAGAAATTGCCTAAAGACTTCGACATTTTCTCGCCATCGACATTAATGAATCCGGCATGCATCCAGTAATTCACATATTGTTCACCGGTTGCTGCTTCAGATTGTGCAATCTCATTTTCATGATGCGGGAAGGTCAAATCGGCACCGCCGCCATGAATGTCGAAATGATTGCCCAGGCAGCAGGTCGACATCGCTGAACATTCAATATGCCAACCCGGGCGGCCATTACCCCAAGGTGAAGGCCATGCAGGTTCATTTTCTTTGGCGTGTTTCCAGAGGACAAAGTCAAATGGATGTTTCTTTTGAACTTCGACATCAACACGTTCAGAAGCTCCAGCTTGCATATCTTCTAACTTGCGACCAGAAAGACGGCCATATTTGGCAAATTTCTCGACTTCAAAATAGACATCGCCATTATTAGATGGATATGCCGTGCCTTTGTCGACCAGATTGCCAATCATATCTTGCATTTGGTCAATATAGTCTGTGGCTTTAGGCGCAGCATCAGGCGGGAGACAGCCTAGTTTGGCAAAGTCTTCATTCATCGCATCAATAAAGCGGCCGGTCAACTCAGAGATACTTTCGCCATTTTCATTGGCACGTTTAATAATTTTGTCATCAATATCGGTAATATTGCGCACGTATTTGACTTTCCAGCCTTGGCTGCGCAGGAAACGGATAATATAGTCAAATGCAACCACTGTACGTGCGTGTCCAATATGACAGTAGTCATAGACGGTCATACCACAGACATACAAATCAATTTGACCTTCAACACGAGGTACGAATTCTACTTTTTTGCGTTGCTCTGAGTTATATAGAACAAATGGTTGCATAGCTGTTCAAAAGACTTCAAATAAAAGGATGAATCATCTTAACCTAAGCATAATTATTCATAAAGACAAAAGCGTAAAAAGCCTCAGATATTTAGCATAGTTAGGCAGAGATACTGATTGATAAAAAGGTGATTCTTGGACGGAAGTCAGAATATTGAGCTCAGCTTTACAGAACTAGTGTTTGCCAGGGAGATTAGGTGGTATTGGCGTGAGTATGATCTCATTTGAACCCAACTTATTGAGGAGAGAGTAGGCGTGTGTCGATAGAAAATAAAAAACAAGCATATTTTACAGCGTCAAAAATGAAGTAAATGTAGAGGTGGAGATACCAGACTGCGTAAGTCACATACAATCAAGATATATTAAAAATCTGTCGAATCTTCTACATTTAGAAAGCTTGCAATTGCATAGCTATGCTAAAATTGCGAAAATTGTGCCCATCAAATGAGAGTTTTTCTCTGCCCTTAACGTAGGTAAACAGGCTTTGAATTCACAAAAAACAGCGAATCAACTCGATTTTCAGAAAGTCGCACTTGAAACACTGCGCATCGAAGAAAATGCATTACAGATTTTAGCCACACAGATTGATGGCCGTTTTAGCCGGGCCTGTGAAGTTATTCTACAGTGTACTGGCCGTCTGGTAATTACCGGAATGGGCAAATCAGGTCATATTGGCCGTAAAATGGCGGCGACCTTTGCTTCGACCGGAACACCCTCATTCTTTATGCATCCGGGTGAAGCCGGTCATGGCGACTTGGGAATGCTGGTCGCGGGTGATGTGCTGATTGCGATTTCAAACTCAGGCAAGAGTGATGAGATCATGATGCTGATGCCACTCATCAAACATCTTGAAATTCCTTTAATTACCATTAGCGGCGATGAGCGTGGCCCAATGCCACAAAATGCCGATGTGGCTTTGACTCTGGGCAATATTCAGGAAGCCTGTCCGCTCGGGTTGGCACCCACCTCATCAACGACTGCCACCTTGGCCTTAGGCGATGCTTTGGCGGTGGCGTTACTGGATGCGCGTGGTTTTACTTCAGATGATTTCGCCCGCTCGCATCCCGCCGGAGCTTTGGGTAAGCGTCTGTTATTACATGTAAAACATCTGATGCGTACGGGTGATGATTTACCTAAAGTTTCACCAGATACCGCCATGAACAAAGTATTGTATGAAATTTCCAACAAACGTCTGGGATTGACCACGGTCGTAGATGCAAATGATGTCTTGCTGGGAATTTTTACCGATGGTGACTTGCGTCGTTTAATTGATAAACAGCAAGGTTTTGATGTCAATCTGGCAATTCAGGACGTGATGACCAAGAATCCGCTTACGATTTCTCAGGAAGCGCGTGCAGTCGTGGCGCTGGAACGTATGAATGAACGTAAAATCAACCAGTTTGTAGTGGTTGATGAGGCCAATAAAGTGATTGGTGTGATTAGTATGCATGACCTGATTCAGGCTGGGGTAAATTAATAAATGGCATCTTATGTATTATTAGAGCAGGCACGTCATATTGCAGCATTAGTGCTTGATGTAGATGGTATTTTAAGTGACGGTTTTGTAACGCTGACCAATACTGGTGATGAAATCAAATCATTCGATATCCGCGATGGTCTGGGTATGAAACTGGTTCAGCAGGCTGGAATCAAGGTGATTATTATCACTGGCCGTAAAAGTAATATTGTCGAAAAACGAATGTCGGATCTGGGTGTGGATCTGGTCTATCAGGGCCGTGAAGATAAAGGCACAGCACTACGCGAAGCATGTGCACAGCTCAATATCGACCCTGAAGACTGCTTATATATGGGCGATGACTGGCCTGACTTATCTGCTTTTGCCATTGCTGGCATGAAAGTGACCGTACCGAATGGTCATGTCGAAGTTCGTCGCCGTGCAGACCTGGTGACTCAGGCGCTGGGTGGCCGTGGTGCAGTACGTGAAATCTGCGATATGCTGCTGATGTCCAAAGGCGTATACCAAGAGTTACTTGAAAAATATACTCGTGCGCCTTATTAATAAGTCATATCTTTTGGATTAAGTACACCGCTTATGGATACTAAAGTTTTATATATTACGGCTGTGATGATTGCCGCAATAAGTGGTGGTTATTATTATTACAGTGGCAAGGGCAATAAGCTGCAGACGGACTCCGCGCGCAGCATGACCTATTCCGCTCAAGATATTAACTTAACCCAGACAGATGAATCAGGCATGTTATCGGTTCGCGCCCAGGTGGATCGACTTGAGCAGAACTTGCAGCAACAGACCTCCAAACTGGAAAACCTGCAAGCTTCGACCTATGACAATGCTCAAGTCGATGCGACTTTCTCTGCCAAAATGGCGCATGGCTATGATGACAATACAAAAGTTGTACTCTCTCAAGAAGTGCTTGCCACCAAAATCATGCAAAATGGACAGTTAGAGTTCCGTACTGAGGAGCTGACGGCTTTTCCAAAAACACGTGAAATTGAAACTGATAAAACGGTGATCGTGGAGTCTCCACAGGCTGAATTTATCAGCCAGGGTCTTAAAGCCAATCTTAATGATGGTCAATACGAATTCTTTAATATTCGAGGAAAGTATGAACCAAATTCCTAAAGTCAAAATGATGCACACTTTCCTGAAGCGCACTGCGCTGGCGACTGTGATTGGACTTGCTTCAATCGCGGCCTTTGCCTTGCCATCTGACCGTAACCAGCCGATCACTTTACTGGCGGATCGCGCGACTTTTAATGAGCGTACTGGGGTGACGACCTATTCTGGCAATGTCATCATTGAACAGGGCACCATGAAGCTACAAGCCAATTCAATTGTGGCCAATCTGAACAATAAGCGCCAGATTAGCCTGATCACGGCTACCGGTAGCCCGACACAGTTCCAGCAAAAAGTAGATGCCTCCAAAGGTCTGACCAAAGGTCAGGCTCAGAAAATTGTCTACAATGCTGAAACCGGAATTATTACCCTGTCTGGTAATGCCTTATTGCAGCAGGATGGGGCCAGTATTCGTGGTGCGACTTTAAAATATAGTATGAATAAAGGTGATGTTGAAGCGATTGGTACACCGAATAAAACCGGTTCAGCTGAAGGTCGCGTAAAAATTGTGATTCCACCATCAGCTTCACAATCCTTTCCAGGAGCACGTGATTAATGGAACAATCGCAGCAAGTTCAAACCTTGACCATCAAACATCTGGCGAAAAATTATAATAAGCGCTGGGTGGTGAAAGATGTGTCTTTTAGTATGGAAAGTGGCCAGATTGTCGGATTGCTCGGACCTAATGGTGCAGGTAAAACCACCAGCTTCTATATGGTCGTCGGTCTGGTACGTATGGATAAAGGTGAAATCTATCTGGATGATCTGGATCTTTCTGATCTGGCCATGCATGAACGGGCACGCAAGGGAATTGGCTATTTGCCGCAAGAAGCATCGATTTTCCGCAAGCTGACAATTTCACAAAATATTATGGCGATTCTGGAAACCCGCAAGGATTTGACCAAGGCTCAGCGTCAGCAACGTCTGGCGGAACTTTTGGCCGACTTTAAAATCACTCATATCAAAGATTCTTTAGGAATGAGTGTTTCCGGTGGTGAGCGACGCCGTGCCGAGATTGCTCGTGCATTGGCGGCAGATCCAAAATTTATGTTACTCGATGAACCTTTTGCTGGTGTCGACCCGATCTCGGTTGGTGATATTAAAGATATCATCACCACTTTGAAAGATCGTGGGATTGGGGTATTGATTACCGATCATAATGTGCGTGAAACGCTGGCGATTTGTGAACATGCTTATATTGTGAGTGAGGGGGCATTGCTTGCTGAAGGTACGCCAGCTGAAATTCTGGCCAATGAAACAGTAAGAAAAGTTTATTTAGGTGATGATTTTACCGTATAAACAGCTTTTATGTCTGTAAGATACCCACATCACGGCACCAATTGTCGGATGAGGGTTTTTTTTCATCAAATCAACGTTAAAAAAGTATCTTTTACAACGATTTGATATATTGTTAGGCTAAAACACGAAACATTAATTATTATGCGATTTAGGGTACAGCACATAAAAAATGTTCAGGGGGAAAACCGATAAAAAAGGGGGATCTTCATGAGTCTTCTTTTGCCTTTATCTATTTCCTTGGCACATGCAGAAACTTCGCAAAACCATTTTGCAAATATTAAAAACGGTTTAAGTAAACTGATTGCACCAGAGCCAACACGGTCAGCGCATTCAGTTGATATTACGTCACTCAGTCGCTACTCATTAGACACTTCTCAGGTAGCTGAACTGCCACAGATTACCCGGCCACAACAGGGACAGTCTGCTACCGGCCCTATCGTGGCTCCTATTCCACAAAAGATGAATGTGGTGGAAGCGATCCATACCGCAGTTCAGCGACGTCCTGAAATTAGCCAGAGTATTTCTACCCTGTCTGCACAGGCGGCCAATATTGATGTGGCAAAAGCAGCCTATTATCCGCAGTTATCGGGCGGATTGGGGACCGGTGATCTGACCTCGGGTGAGCGTGGACGTCAAGTGGTTTCCTTAAATGCAACACAGATGCTGTATGACTTTGGCAAGATCAAAACCAATGTCAGTATCGAGGAAGCCAGATTGGCAGAAGAGCAGGCAAGGGTGCTGGTCAGTCTGGATCAGGTGGCTTTTGAAGTGGCAGATGCGATTGTCAATATCAAGCGTTATCAGCAAATTACCCAGATTGCCCAACAGCAGATTCAGGGCATTGCACGGATTGCAGAAATTGCCAATTTGCGTGCCCGCGCCGGTATCAGCAGTCAGGCCGATCCAATTCAGGCTCAGTCCAATCTGGAAGCGGCACAATCGAACCTGCTGGTGCAGCAGACCCAGCTCAGACAATATCAGCAACGTTTACGCACTTTGCTGGGGTTTGATGTATCTGCCGTTGAATGGGAGATTCCTGAGCGTATTGTGGCACAGGCCGATCTTTATCAGGATCCGGAATTTACCCAGATTCCCAATATGATTTTGGCCCATGCCGGGGTCAATGTTGCCCGTTTGCAAAAAGATCAGGCACGTTTAAGTCGTTATCCAAGCATTCATCTGAAAGGCAGTTTAAGTCAGGCTGTTAATGGGCGGAATCCGAATAATAATGAAGATGACGGCTTTTATAATTCAATCATGATTGAAGCCAGCAGTAATTTTTATCAGGGTGGCGCAGCACGCTCTCAGGCACGTTCTGCCAGTTATGCCGAAGAAGCTGCACGCGCACAGGTCAATACGGTCTATCTGGATGTGCTGGATCAGGTTCGCTTGATTCGTGAGCAGATTGAGAATAAGCAAAAACAAATGGGAGTTTTATCCCAACGTCGTGCAACCACGGTACGAGCCAAAGAGCTGTATCAAGAACAATATAAATTGGGTACCCGAACCGTGGTGGATTTGCTCAACGCAGAACAGGCGATTCATAGTGCAGCACAGGAAATTGAATCTGCGCGCTATGACATCTATTCGGCGATTGTGCAATATATTCAGGTTACCGGCCGTACACGGGATATTTACGCGCTTAACCGTATTTCTATTCAGGGGTTTGAAGTTCAGCCATGAGTACTACAATAAATTATCAACCGTGGCTTAAAGCGGTTTTGAATATTGCCAGACATTACCGGATTGAACCTTCTGAGGAGCGGATTCGTCTGCAACTGGACTGGAACCAGCATCATGACATCGACGAGATGCTCAAAATTGTCAGCCGGCAGATTGGTTTAAATGTCCGTAAAAATAAATTTGACAGCAGCTTGCTGAATCCGTGGCGTTTGCCTTTGCTGGTGGAGTTTGAGAGTGGGGATGTGGGTGTGATTGAACGCATCGACACCCAAGCTAACGTTAGTATACAGCTCAGTGGCGATGAAGGCTTGTCTCAAAGTTTCACGGTTGAACAGTTAGAGACGGGCGTAAAGCATCTGTATGTTCTGCGTCCCGAATCTTCTGTGCCGGATGCGCGGGTGGATGAATATATCAAGCCGTTCGAGAAAAACTGGTTCTGGTCAATTGTCTTGAATGACTGGAAACGTTATATCGATGTCATGTTCGCCTCTTTAATCGCGAATATTCTGGCACTGGCCACGATTGTTTTCTCGATGAACGTGTATGACCGCGTGATTCCATCACAATCGATTCCTACCTTATGGGTTTTGGCTGGCGGTGTGCTGATTGCGGCAATTTTCGAGTTTGTTTTACGCGTCTCCCGAATCTATCTATCAGACATTATTGGTAAACGTGCTGATCTGAAAATTTCGGATCGGGTATTTGGCCATTCTTTGCGCATCAAAAATAGTGAACGTTCCAAATCGACTGGTACCTTTATCTCGCAGATTCGGGAACTGGAAGGGGTACGCGAACTGGTCACTTCAACCACAGTGACTGCGATTGCCGACCTGCCATTTTTCTTCCTGTTCTTAGGGATTTTCTGGGTGATTGGCGGCAACCTGTTCTGGGTGATGCTGCTGGTGGTGCCACTGATGATCCTGCCTGGCATTCTGGCGCAGAAAAAACTGGCAGAACTGGCTCAGCTGGGCATGCGTGAATCTGCCATCCGCAATGCTTTGCTGGTAGAAGCCGTGCAAGGGATTGAAGACATCAAGCTGCTCAGAGCTGAAACACGCTTCCAGAATCAGTGGAACCATATGAATGAAGTTTCAGCCGATGTCAGCATGCAGCAACGTAAGATTGTGGGTTTGATGACGGCCTGGACCCAAAAAATCCAAGGCTTGACCTTTGCCATTGTGGTATTGGTCGGTGCTTTTGCGGTGATGGACGGCGAGATGACCACAGGTGCATTGGTGGCCTGTTCGATTCTGTCTTCACGAATGCTGGCACCCATTTCACAAATTACTGGCGTGTTGGGTCGTCTGCAACAGGCCAAAGTGGCCAAAGCCGGTCTGGATGAGTTGATGAAAAAATCGGTCGATCAGCCGGATTATTCTCATCTGATTCATCGCCCAGCTCTGGATGGCCATTATGAACTCAGTGGTGTGGTATTCAAATATGGCGAAGATGATCCAAAACCAAGCCTGATGATTCCAAAGCTTGAGATCAAACCGGGTGAAAAGATTGCGATTCTGGGCCGTAACGGTGCCGGGAAATCAACCTTGTTGCAGCTCTTGTCTGGTATGCAGACGCCGTTACAGGGCAAGGTCAAACTGGATGGTATTGACCTGACCCTGATTGATCCTTCAGATGTACGTCGTGATATGGGCTTGCTGAACCAGAATTCTCAGCTATTTTATGGTTCGATTCGTGAAAATCTCAGCTTGGGTGCGCCCTTGGCCACCGATCAGCAAATTCTGGAAGCGCTGCAAATCACGGGTGCATTCGCTTTTGTGCAGGAGAAAAAAGAAGGTCTGGATCATATCATTCTGGAAGGTGGTGTTGGCTTTTCTGGCGGTCAGCGTCAGGCACTGTTATTAACACGGTTATTGATCCGTCAACCGAAAATTCTACTGCTAGATGAACCTACTGCTGCGATTGATGATGTGTCAGAAAAGCAGTTGATTGATCATCTTAAAAGTTATTTGAGCCATCTTACCATGGTGGTTGCGACGCATCGCCGTGCGGTACTGGAGCTGGTGGATCGTATTATTGTGGTGAATGATGGGAAAATTGTCATGGATGGTCCATGAGATCAGATCCTGAATCAGTCACAGGGTGGTAATAAGCGGGTTGTTGGAGCAAGTGCATGAGTGAACTCAAAGAACTAAAACGTTCAAGCAAAGTCAGCTTTCAGGAACCACCTTTACCTAAATCGAGTGTCATTATCTGGATTGTCGGCATTGGTTTATTGGTATTGCTGATCTGGGCCTGGTTATTTAGCTTGGAAGAAGTCTCTACCGGTACGGGTAAAGTGATTCCATCATCTAAAGAGCAGGTTATTCAGTCTCTGGAAGGCGGTATTCTCACCAAACTGAATGTCAAAGAAGGTGAGATTGTCGAGCAGGGGCAGGTATTGGCTCAGCTGGATCCGACCCGTTTTGAGTCTAATGTTGGTGAGTCGGCTTCGTTATTAATCTCGTCACGTGCGACTGCTGCGCGTTTACGTGCCGAAGTCAGCGGTGCTCCGTTGTCTTTCCCGCCTGAAGTACTTAAAGAGCCAAAACTGGTGGCAGAAGAAACTGCATTATATCAATCACGGCGTGCCAATCTGGAACAATCTCTGGCCGGTTTAAAACAGGCATTGGTGTTGGTACAGCAAGAGCTGGAAATGACAGCACCACTGGTGGCCAAAGGGGCAGCCAGTGAGGTTGAAGTACTACGCTTAAAACGTGAAGCCAACGACCTGCGTAATCAAATGAATGATATTCGTAATCAATATTATGTGAGTGCGCGGGAAGAGCTGTCCAAAGCCAATACCGATGTGGAAACTCAGCAACAGGTGGTACGCGGCAAGTCAGATACCTTGAGCCGGACTATTTTTAAATCACCGGTACGCGGTATCGTAAAAGAAATTGATGTGATGACCTTGGGCGGCGTGATTCCACAAAATGGCAAGTTGATGACCATCGTGCCACTCGACGAAAAACTACTGGTTGAAGCGCGGATTTCACCACGTGATATTGCCTTTATTCGTCCAGATCAGGAGGCACTGGTTAAAATTACAGCCTATGATTATTCAATCTATGGTGGGTTAAATGGTAAAGTTGCGATGATTTCACCAGACACCATCCGTGATGAAGTCAAGCAGGATCAGTTCTATTACCGGGTCTATATCCGCACGGACAGTGACAAACTGAATAATAATGCGGGTCAGGAGTTTAATATCACCCCAGGTATGGTGGCCACGGTAGACATTCGCACCGGTTCAAAAACTGTCATGGATTATCTGATCAAGCCATTCAACAAGGCCAAAGAAGCCTTGCGGGAACGCTAATCTTTTCAGGCCATTGAGTCAAACAATCGAGTCAAATCGGGCCTCTCCATGGAGAGGCTTTTTATTTGTTGAAGTAAAGCAGGTATACTGCCAGGGTTCGATTTTAAAGCCTGAAGTTATGCCATATACGCTTGCCAGCCTGGTCAGTTTTGAGGAAGACATCAAAAAAAGCCGATTTCAGGCATTTGCGACCCCTGTAGAAAATGAACAGCAGGTCAAAGATTTTCTGGACGTTTATCGTGATCCAAGTACCACGCATCAATGCTGGGCCTGGAAAATTGGCCATCAGGTGCGCTTTAATGATGATGGTGAACCTTCAGGCACTGCGGGGCGCCCGATTCTCGCCACCATTGAAGGTAATGAATTGACTAATGTACTGGTGCTGGTCAATCGCTGGTATGGCGGGATTAAACTCGGCACCGGAGGTTTGGTTCGTGCCTATGGCGGCTGCGCTGGACAATGCTTGCTGCTGGCAGACAAAATTGAACTGATTGAAAAGAAAAAAGTGCAATTTTTCTGTCAGTTTAATGAATGGGCCATTTTTCAGTATGAACTGAATCAGCAGCAAATCGATTATCAGGAAGACTATAGTGCCGAAGGCGTTCAGGTTCAGGCGCAGTTGCAGAAGCATCAGATTGAAGCTTTTGCTTTAAAAATTCAGGATGTGACTCGTGGCCGTGAACAGCTCAAAATCATAGAAGAAGCGACAGATGACTGAAGCAGATCCATTACTGAAATATCGTGAGCAGCATAAACATCGCCTGAACTATATGCCTTGGCTATACTGGTCCTTAAAGGCGAAAAACCGTGGCTGGGCAGAAGCTTGGCAAAAAGAATATCAGGCTTATCTGATGGAAATGGAAACCGTCGAGATTGGTGAAAACTGTTTCATTTCGCCACTGGCACATATTTTTGCGGAACCGGGACGCAAGATCGTCATTGGCGATAATACCTTTATCGCCGCAGATTGCACCCTGCATGGCCCACTGGACATTGGCAATGAAGTGGCGATCAATCATCACTGTATTCTGGATGGTGGCCGGCTGGGGATTAAACTGCATGATCAGGTGCGTATCGCAGCGTATTGTCATCTGTATGCATTTGATCACGGTATGCAGCTAGAACAGCCAATTTATCAGCAAGCGGTACGCTCACAAGGCATCGAAATTGGCCGGGATGTCTGGCTCGGCGCACATGTCGGTATTAAAGATGGCGTTAAAATCGCAGATCAGGCCATTGTCGGAATGGACAGTATGGTCACCAAAGATGTCGAAGCACGGGCTATCGTTGCTGGGAATCCTGCAAGCTTTATTCGATACCGCAAATAAAGCTTTACACTCGGTAGATCTCTTTCATCAATCAGAAAATGATGGTTCTATTGATATTTAAATCCACGAGATATTAAAAGCCCTTTCTTCCTTTCGGATGAGAAGCAGTGCTTCGCAAGGGCATGAGCGGATTTTATAAAGACCTCTTCCTTATGCAACAGTATTGCTGACTTCCTAACAGCAAGAGGGAATTTCGCTGGTATAAATTAGAAAATGATTTTAAACGCATTTTAATGATCTGAATTTAAGTGTTTGGCCTAATGGCTGAATTATTCTTCTAATTATCGGTCAATCATATAAAAGTTAACATATTTCAATTCAAGCCTTACAGATTTTGCTGCACATTTTATAAAGCTTATGCTAAGTTAAAAATAACAAAGAAATTTTTATCATAAATAGAGAGGCTAAACATGAAACGTGTCATCGCCTGCATCGACTCTTCACCATGTATAAACGCGCTGGCAGACGCGGCTGCATGGATTGCCAAACAGACTGGACGTGAACTGGTTTTGTTACAGGTCTTGGATTATTACCCGGCCAGTTATCATCTGGGCGAAATCAGTGGGGTAATCGGGTTTGAAAGCAATGCCATGTTGCTGAAGGAATTGGCCGAGCTTGAACAAAAACAAAGCGAAATTGCCTTGGATTATAGCAATAATCTGCTGCAACATATTTCCGAGCGGATTTTAGCCGAACATGGTATTCAAACCACACATATTCAGGAAAAAGGGGATTTTCTGGAGCAAAGTTTCCAGATTCTGCAGCCTGATGATATCGCCGTCATCGGATTGCTCGGTGAACGCTCAGCGGAAAAAAACAAACCGATCGGCACCAATGTCGAAAACTTTATTCGTGGCGCCAATTGTACCGTGATGACCGTTGGGGAGCAGTTTAAACCGCCAACACGATTTATTTTTGCCTATGAATATTCTCCGACCTGTATCAAAATGATGAGACGGATTGCGGAAAGTGATCTGCTGCGTTTATTACAATGTCACCTGTTATATATTGGCGATCATGCCGAAATTTTAACTGAGCCGCTGCAATATCTGACTCAAGCGGGTCTAGATGTAGTGCCGCAATATCGCTATGGCGATGTCGCCGAGAATATTTTGACCTATCAACAGGAGATGGGTATTCAACTGATTGTTCTGGGCGCATTTAGTCACAGCAAAATCCATCAGTTTTTCCTCGGTAGTATTGCCACCACAATTTTCCGTAATTCCAAGGTGCCTTTACTGGTTGCAAAGTGAGGATTGCCTAAAAAGCAAACAAAATGAAAATTTCAACGTAAATTGTTACAGCTTGATTTAAAAATGATCAGAGTTATCCTCATATATTGTGGATAACTCTGTGGTTAATGTTTTTAAGTTAATGTTATATATAGTAAATATGGTGCTGGGTAATTTTTGTTCTTCTGATTTTATTTGACAATCGCAAGTGCAAAACCATCATGTCCTTTACTGCCTACAGTCTGTAAAGCGGTACAAGATAATATACGTGGATGATTTTGCAGCGCTTTAAACATGGCACGGATGCCTTCAATACTTGGCTTATGATTGTCCGGATTGATAATCTCGCCTGCACGGATTACATTGTCCAGAAAAATAAGTGTACCTGAATGCGACAGATTTAAACTGAGTTCCAGATATTCCGGATAACTCTGTTTGTCTGCATCAATGAAGATAAAATCAAAAGCCTCGGTCTCTGCGGGTAGAGCTTTGAGTACATCTGCTGCACGACCACATTTCAGTTCAACAGTTTGCTTGAGCTGGGCACGGTCAATATTTTCCTGACCCATTGCCGCGTGGGTATCACGTCCTTCAATTGTCAGGATATAGCCATCATCGGGCAAAGCACGTGCCAACCACATGGTGCTGTATGCGGCAAATGTTCCGAGTTCCAGTACACGTTTACATTGATTCATCTGGATCAGCATCTGCAACAACATGCCTTGATTTGCTGCTACAGCCAGATGATCTGGCAGACCATGCGCAGCAGTATTTTCCAGAGTCTGATTCAGGATGGGATCTTCAGGAATTAAATGTGACTCAATGTAGTTGTCAATGTCTGTCCACATGTGTTGCATAGTTTTAGCACCATCAATTGCGATGGGTGCATTTTAAACTTTTCGCGGCATAGCGCAATTTATTGTGCTATAGCTGCTGTTTTTTTAGGCTACATAAAGTCCTAAATGAACTTTGTATAGCCGTTGTCATGACTTAGTAATTACACATTGAGGAGTTTCGCCCCAGACTTGGCCCCCAGGTACGGTAACCTTGGGTATCGATGTGGATCTGACCAGAAGCATACATGCCGAGTCCCATATTCAGACTTTGACCATGTTGCGCCCAGAACTGGCACAGTTTGAACTTGGTATTTTCAATATAACTATAGTCTTGCGCTTGTGGATATTCTGGGCCAATACGAAAATCGATGGCAGAATTATACAGATGGCGTGAAGAATTGGCGCCACCGGCACACTGGTTTAAAGGCAGGTCACGATAGACGGAAGTGACTTCAAAATCAGTCAGGACATTGGCGGCTACTAAATATTTAAATACACGCAAGGTTGGAACCTGATTGGCCCATAATTCACGGCTTGGAATCATGTACTGTGAACGACCACATTTGGCCCAGTCTCGCGCGGTGCGCATTAATTCAAAACTGGGAATAATATTACCTACGCCATTGCGTTCCAGAAACACTTCGTACTCACGTACACGTGATAAATTATCCAGCGCAGAGACCCAGTGGGTATACAGATAAGGTACAGTTTTGGGTTGGACTTTGCGGTCGTATTGAACACGTTCTTGGGGAATATAAATCCGCTTTCCATCGGGCACGGTCTGTCCCGGTGGTTTTGTGGTCGTGGTACAACCCACAAAAACGAGAGGGATTACACACAGACTCAATAATCCCTTTGCAAAATTCTTCATTTATAGAAATCAGATATTTATAAATAGCGCCATTTTAGACTAAATATACGGAGAAATTTGGAGAATATTGCAATAAAATGTGTGGATTGAGTATAAAAAAGATCAGCATGTGCTGATCTTTTTTAACTGAAATTAATTACTTTTCAAGATATTGTAATTTGTCAGCTTTACCATTCCATTCTTCACGATCTGCTGGCTGGTCACCAATTTGTGTGATATTTGGCCATTTTTGCGACAGGTCAGCATTCAATTCAATAAATACTTCTTGGCCTTCTGGTAATTCATCTTCAGAGAAAATTGCATTCGCCGGACATTCAGGTTCGCATAAGGCACAATCGATGCACTCGTCCGGGTTAATCACCAGGAAGTTAGGACCTTCATAGAAACAGTCTACAGGGCAAACTTCAACACAGTCTTGATATTTACATTTAATACAATTTTCAGTGACAACGAAGGTCATGGCGACAGCTACCTAAAAAATATGGTTCTATTTACGAATACTGTATTTTAGGCAAAAACAGGGGGAACTAACAATTCCTTTTATTGATATTTGTTATATATAGGGCTGTTAAATTTGAAAAAAGCCGGAATAGGGCTAAATTCAAGTATAAATCAGTGCTAGACCCCATACGGGATGAGGTCTATGGCTCAGAGAATTACCCCGGCTGTTTGAGTAAATCTTTTAGTGCATATAATTGTGCTAAGGCTTCGCGTGGACTCAGGTTGTCTACATCGATGTCCTCAAGTAATTCGAGAGCTGGAGATTCTTTCTCAATTTCGACAATACGTTCCACTGGCTCTACAATTTCCGGCAGTGCAAATAGATCATGTTGTAGACTCTTTGGTTTGACCAGTTGTTGCTTTTCCAGAATCTTTAAGCGGTTTTGTGCTTCTTTAATGACTGATGCCGGAATACCGGCAAGTTTCGCCACCTGTAAGCCATGACTCTGGCTGGCAGGGCCATGTTGTACCTTATGTAACAAAATCAGATTGCCATTCAGTTCTTTAGCCGTGACATGGTAGTTATCAATGCCGCTTTCTTTATCGAGTTCGGTCAGCTCAAAATAATGGGTTGCGAATAGACACAGGCATTGAATGCGTTTGCTCAGATCCAGCACACAGGCCCAGGCCAGAGACAGGCCATCATAGGTACTGGTGCCACGACCGACTTCATCCATTAGTACCAGCGACTGACTGGTGGCATGATGCAGAATTTGCGAAGTCTCGGTCATTTCCACCATAAAGGTCGATTTGCCAGTTGATAAATCATCGGCAGAACCAATACGGGTGAAAACCCGGTCAATAGGCCCTAAAGTCGCAGCTTGTGCAGGAACATAAGCCCCGCAATACGCCAGCAAGACGATCAATGCGGTCTGGCGCATAAAGGTCGATTTACCGCCCATATTGGGTCCGGTAATAATCGCCATGCGATGAGAAAAGTCCAGTCGCGTATCGTTCGGTGTAAAAGCAGTTTTGCTTAAAGCTTCCACCACCGGATGACGGCCAGCAGTGATACTTACACCGACTTCAGGGCTGAATTTTGGACGTGACCAGTTGCGTAAACGTGCCTGATGGGCAAAGTTTGCCACCAGATCAATCTGGGCAATGGCACTGCTCATCATCTGTAAATTGCCGATATCCTGACGTAATTCATCCAGCAACATTTCAAACAGCATTTTTTCACGCGCCAGAGCACGGGATTCACTGGATAAAACCTTATCTTCAAAGGCTTTCAGTTCAGGTGTGATATAGCGTTCGGCATTTTTCAGAGTCTGACGGCGGATATAGTGCTCGGGTGCCTGTTCGGCCTGAGCACGTGAGAGTTCAATATAATAACCACTCACTCGGTTATAACCAATTTTCAGTCCCGGAATTCCGCTGGCTTCACGTTCTTTAATTTCCAGATCAATCAGGAACTGGCTGGCGTGATCACGAATCTGACGTAATTCATCCAGTTCACTATCAAAGCCTTCGGCAATCACATTCCCATCACGCAGCAATACCGGCGGATTTTCTACGATGGCAGACATCAAGCGTTGATGCAGGCCATGGAAATCTCCGAGTTCTTCATTTAGCTGGATTAATAGCTCAGACTGTTGTTGACTGACAATCGGCTGTAGGGCATGGCGTAAAAATGGAATTTGCGCACAGGCCTGACGTAGTTGTACCAGATCCCGCGGTCGGGCACTGCCCAAAGCAATTCGGCTCAGGACACGTTCAATATCGCTAATTTCCTTAAGTACCAAACGTACAGGTGCTTCATGGAAACCTTGTAGCAGGGACTGGATGGCATCTAAACGTTCATCCAGCAAGGCAGTGTCACGCAAAGGCTGCATCAGGGTGCGACTCAGCAAGCGTCCACCCATAGCCGTCTGGCAATCATTAATTAACTGAAACAGTGAAGTACCATGCTCAAATAAAGGCTCAATCAGTTCCAGATTGCGACGCGTCACTGGATCTAGGGCAATAAAGTCGGAACTCTGTTCTAGCTGAATCGAACGAATATGTGGTAAAGCGGTTTTCTGGGTTTCTTTGGCATAGTGAATCAGTGCCGCAGCGGCAGCTTTTGCCAACGGCAAATGATCAATCCCGAAACCGGAAAGTGTGCTGACGGCAAACTGGTCGCACAAGGTTTTTTGTGCATTGTTCAGGCTAAAGTCCACATTGGGACGCTTCGTCACGGAAATATCAAGTTGCTGCTTGAGTTGCTCGGTCAGCATCGGATCAGCGGTATTTTCATCCAGCAAAATTTCGCTTGGCATTAAGCGCGCCAGTTCAATCATGAGCTGGTTAAGATCATAATCCTGCTGCTGTACTTTAAATAAGCCGGCACTGAGATCGAGCAGTGCAATCCCGATCTGATTTTGCTGAATACATAAAGCCACCAGATTAGAGCTTTGATGTGCACCGAGCATGGCATCATCGGTCAGGGTGCCCGGGGTGATAATCCTTACCACGCCGCGCTCCATGGGAGCCTTACCGCGAGTGCTTGTGCTCTCGCCCTCACCAATCTGCTCACAGATCACCACCGTTTCGCCTTTTTTGACCAGACGGGCCAGATAGCCTTCGGCTGCATGGTAAGGCACACCTGCCATCGGGATCGGCTGACCATTGGCTTTACCGCGATGGGTCAGGGTAATGCCTAAAATTTTGGCTGCCTTGTGTGCATCTTCAAAGAACAGTTCATAAAAATCACCCATACGATAAAACATCAATGAGTGTGGATGCTGCACTTTCACCGACATGTATTGCTGCATCATGGGCGTTAAGGTAGAAAGATCAGCCATAATTTCCGAACTGGTCATTAAAAATAAATCCTTTCAACAAGAGAGAAATGCAAATACTGATAAGCAGCGTATGCACAAAAAATTAAAGCACATCTAAACAGATCTATAAAAATATTTTATCGAGGATCTGCTCAGGAGCATAGTGAATGAGGTCGCTTATCTTAGGGTGCTTTAAATCAAGATTGAAACAAGTCTATCAAATTTAATTTTTAGAAAGAAAGTAAGCATCCGCTGAACGCCATCGCCAAGTTTTAACGGGGTTCAGGTTTCCAGCGGTGAGGTAGTAATTCTTCTATTTGGGGCACTTTATGTGTTGGCAACCTTTTCAGCACATCACTTAAATAGGC